>JBBTAL010000173.1:4984-8650 GCA_038044225.1 Nanobdellota archaeon | reverse complement strand
TTCACACATAAAACACCATGCTTCACGGCAAGGTCGCTTATGCCTTTAGACTCATTACCGAACCATACTGCTAATTTAGGGTAAATCGTAAAATCTCCTTCATGCAAGATTACATTTTTGTTTCCTTTAAGATGGGGAGAGGTTACAACAGAAACGAAACGATTTTTCTTCAGGTGATTAATACAATCTTCAGTACTATCAAATCTTTTTACAAAACTCCATTTAACTGCAGATACTGATGTTTTAGAAAGAGGCCCATCAGTCCTCATGTCTTCCCAGTTATCTGGCAATTCATGTTTTGGATCTATAATATATGTCTTTTCAACACCCAAGGCATTAACGTTTCTTATAATTGTGCCGATATTTATTATATTATCTGGGTCTTCAATAACTGCTATCAAATTTCTACACCAATAAGGTTTTATTTCTTTTATTTTCTTTCTTATTCTATTCTTTTTATCTTGTTTATCCATTAATGACAAGATTATCTGTATTTATTAAATATTTCGCATCATTAGGCTACCTAACCTTTTGTTTGATAGCCCCACTCGGATTACTTCAATCTCATAAGAGTTGAAGTCTCAGAAAATATCAATTTTCTGTGTGTTCGAATCCGAAATAGCCCCACTCGGATTCGAACCGAGGTTTCAGCCGCCAGAGGGCTGCGAACTTGACCACTATTCGATGGGGCTTTTTCATACTCCGCAGCGAGTCTCCGAGCCTGTGAGGAGAATCGAGCAAGAGAGGATGAAAATATCCTGATAACAAAGCAACGAAAACACTATTTAAGGATTTCCAAAACAATTGTAACGTTAAAGGGAGCTTCACTAAATGAGAGAAATATGAAAGGAAAATAAATTACATTGCCAGCGGCGATTTTTGAATAAGTAAAGTTTTTAAAGTTTGAGATATATGCTTTGAATATGCATAGAAAATACCTTGATGATGTTGTAAGAGAGTGTTACAGTGCTAATTTTTTCTCCAAAGCTATGAATGGAATAAGAAGATATAGTTCGACGGCTTTAGCAATTGGGGCGTTAGAAGTTGGCAGTTTTCTGGGAGGATGCGTCCGAGAATCAGAGGCTGCACCTAAACCAGAGTATGAGCAAAAGCAGACCGAACAGGAGGCGCGAATAGATGGTTGGACAAGGATAGCCTTTGTCTCGGACAGGGACGGGAATTCTGAAATTTATGTTATGAACGCTGATGGAACAGATGAAAAAAGATTGACGAATAATCTTGCCTCTGATTTATATCCTTCTTGGTCTCCTGACGGAAAAAGAATAGCCTTTACTTCAGACAGGTGTGGAATCTGGAATCCAGAGATCTACGTTATGGATGCTGATGGGGGAAATCAGAAAAAATTGACAAACAATCCCCCTATTAATGTCATTCCTTCTTGGATTAATATCATCTCTTCTTGGTCTCCTGATGGGAAGAAAATAGTTTTTGAGTCGACTAGATATGGGAACAGTGAAATCTACGTTATGGATGCTGATGGGGGAAATCCAGAAAGATTGACAAACAACCCAGCCGCTGATAGGGAACCTTCTTACTCTTCGGATGGAAATAAAATAGCCTTTATGTCGAATAGGGATGGAAATCCAAAGATTTATATAATGGATTCAGACGGAAGCAATCAGAAAAGATTGACGAATAATTCTGCAGGTGGTTGGAATCCTTCTTGGTCTCATGATGGGAAGAAGATAGCCTTTGAGTCAGCCAGAGATGGAAATAATGAAATCTATGTGATGAATGCGGATGGAAGTAATCAAAAAAATCTGACAGACAATCCTTCTTCTGATGAGAGTCCTTCATGGTCCCCTGATGGGAAGAGTATAGCCTTTATGTCGAATAGGGATGGAAATTTTGAAATCTACATGATGGGTGCTGATGGGGGAAATCCAGAAAGATTGATAAAAAATTCCGCATGTGATGGGACCCCTTCATGGTCACCATTTCTTCCACCTGAAATCAAAGCAGAGAAGGAAAAAAATGAAAGTGAAGAGATTTTCCAATGGTTTAAATCGCCGGAAGGCAAATACAGGATTCCTGCAATAACAGAAAAAGGATGGACATATATTCTGCGTCCTTCTAACTTAATAAATCCAGAAGGAAAAATTGAATTGCCTAAAGCAGGAGTGGACCAGTTTTTTAGAAGATATGAAAAAGATGAAAGCGAGCTTGTATCTCTTCTGGTTAAATGGCTACCGGTAACTGGCACTCTAGAGGAGGAATTTGCTCAATCAAAACGGCTCCTTGTTGAGAGAGACAAATGGAGATGGGTAGAAGGCTCTTTAACTACAATTAAGATTGGCGACGAAAATGGATTGCAAGGAAAATATATAGTAGATGTGTCTGAGGCAAATAAAAAATTACTTACCACTTATATGTTGGTGCACAGAGGATCAAGAGCATATGAAATTGTTTTTACATACACTAACCGATTTCCAGACCCTTCACAGACTTTAGAGAAGATAGTCAAAAACTGGCAATTTACTAATGGAAAAAAATGAATGCTGACGAAACAAAGCAAAAAAACTGATAAAAGGACTTGCTAGTTGCGGACTCCCCTCTTGGTCACCAGACGAGAAGAAAATAGCCTTTACATTTATATCACTCAGAGATGAAACAGAACAAAGAAAACTAATAAATAACCCTAAGGACAGCCATGCATATGAAATACCAAAGCAAAAGATATGGATATTCACTAGAAATACCTAATGAATGGATAAGGCGAAGAAGAAAGCCGTTTTCCATGGTCAGGGGAGTTACAGTTAGTTACGAATCTCCAGAGAGAGATACATGTATCACCGCATCCGTAGGTATATTGGAGGAGGAAGAATGGTCTGACAAGTATGCCAGAAGATGGGCGTTGCGTGATTTTTCTGAGGTTTTAAGGAGGATGCCCAATTCTGTCAAGGTTGAACATTTCTCCGAATCAAGACCATTTTATTTAGATAGGGAAGAGAATACGCTCCAATATTACTATGTCGGGTCTAGCATATCTGGAAGATTAATTTCTTCATTCCATAATGGCTTCGGATATGTCATTCAATCCAGATGCAGAAGGAACTGGGATATCATTGATAAAATAATAGATTCATTCAAATTCGGAACAAGCGAAGACAGATGAGTGGTTATAGGAATTAGGAAATTTATGTAATTATAGACAATTTGGTTGATTGCGTTACCTATTTTCCAAATTGTCTATTAGAGGTTTAGGAACAAAATGTAACTCAATTATCCTAAACCTCTATAATGTAGACGGGAGCGAACAAAGAAGATTGACAAACAGTCCGGAGGATGATAGAAGACTTTCATAGTCACCACTAATATAGTCAAAGAAAAGATAAGAAGAATTAATTTTTTAACTTAACTCCCGCTTACGTTACAATGTTCCAAAACAAAAATCCCAAAAACCGTAAAAACAATCAAAAAACCAACCAAAAACAATAAGAGTTAAATATAAGTTCAGACAAAAAGAAAAATGGAAGAAAAAATAGAGATTCAAGCGCAAATATTGCCTGAAGAACCAGAAAAAAACGGAAAAAACAAAGCAACAAAAGAAGAAATAAACCACATTCTAAGAGTAATATCTCCAGGAACAAACTTTAGAACGGCTCTTGAAGGAGTAGTAAGCGCAAAAAAAGGAGCAATTATTAT
>JBBTAL010000173.1:0-4974 GCA_038044225.1 Nanobdellota archaeon | reverse complement strand
GAAATAGAAGGAATGAACTCAATTCTCGATGGCGGTTTCAAAATAAACAGCAAATTCACTCCTCAAAAAATAGTAGAGCTGTCAAAAATGGACGGAGCAATCATATTATCAAAAAACATAAAAAGAATCACCCAGGCAAATGTAATGGTCTATCCAGATAAAAAAATATCAACAAAAGAAACAGGAACAAGACACAGAACAGCAGAACGAACAGCAAAAATGATGAATACATTAGTTGTAACCGTTTCTGAAAGAAGAAATGAAATAACGGCATATTACAAAAACTTCAGACACATAGTAAAAAATGTAAATGAAGTATTAAGAAAAGTTAACGAACAAACTCAAGTCATAGAAAAACAAAGAGAATTATTTGACCATCATGTTGAAAGATTAACTCAAATGGAATTAAGAAATTATCCTAATATAGAACAAGCGTCTATAGTTTTACAAAAAGGCAGGCTCATAGAAAAAATGGCTAGCGACGTTAAAGTATTAGAATTAGGCAATGAAGGAACGATAATAAAAACCAGACTCAAGGAATTAACATCCAATATCGAAAAAGAAATAAATCTAGTAATAAAAGATTACACTAAACTTGACTTTAAAAAATCAAGAACATTAGTCAATGGACTTTCATATGAAGAACTTATAGATTCAGAAAATATAATTAAATCTCTAGCTTATGAAAACAATAAAAAAGTAGATAGTATAAGAGGATGGAGAATTCTATCAAAAACATCCTTAGAAGAATCTGACATTGCAATACTAACAAAAGCGCTTACCAGTCTAGGAAAAACAATTCACTCGAATATGAACGCTTACAAAGAAATAATCGGGGAAGAAAAAGCAAAAATATTCAAAGAAGAAATAGATAATATTAAGAGGACTTATTTCTCATAAGATTTAAAAAGCATAAAATTAACACCATAACATGAAACGCTCATCAAGACGCTGGAAAAAGAAAGGTCAAATGCGATGGAAATGGCAACGCAAACGTTTAAAGAAAGAAAAGAGAAAACGTAAGATGCGTAGAGCAAATGCCGGTTAAAAGTGTTCTAACTACTAGTATACCCTAACATAAAGAATAAACTACTAAGTCGATTAATATATTTATAAACCTCACTTCGAAGTTTACCATCTCTAAACATCTTAACCAGAGAAAGCTCAAGCTCTCGACATCGAACACGACATTCATTAAACCATATACTTGTTTGATTTGTAAATCTAACAAACTTATTAGGCGGTTCTCCTAAAGAGTCTATATACTCCTCAAGTTTTTTCAAATCCAAATCAGTAATAGGCTCGTTTAAATCATCAACAGGGCAATTAGCAATCTCTCCAGAAGTCTGCCATAATTTTTGCTGAACTGTCTTCAGAAAACCAGAATGCCTTGTATCTAAAAATAAAGCCATATCCAAAGCACTCTGTAAAGAATCAATCTTACCATTAACAACAACCATCAAATCATCCTTGGGGTAAATCTTACCTGAAAAATCTTTAGTAAATCCTTCATCTCCTGCAGAAGTATAGACCTTACTCATAAAAACAATCAACAAAACAAAGTAATAAGCTTTATGTCACCACAATAGTTATATATCGAAAACAGTAAAATCTTACATCACATAAATCTTTATAATAAAAAAGAGGCGAAGTAAAACATGAGTCAAAGCGAAATATGGACTGAAAAATACCGACCAGCAATATTTGACGACGTAGTAGGTCAAAGTGAAATAGTGAAAAGAGCTAGCGCACTAGTACAAGCAATGAACATTCCACACATAATGTTTGCAGGTCCATCGGGCACAGGAAAATCAACTTTAGCGTTAATAATAGTAAAAGAACTTTTCAAAGATAAATGGAAAGAAAACTATCTCGAATTAAATGCCTCTGATGAAAGAGGAATAGATGTAGTCAGACAAAAAGTAAAAGATTTTGCAAGAACAAAATCTATAGGAATAGTCCCATTCAAAGTAATATTTTTAGACGAAGCAGATGCGCTGACACAAGAAGCCCAACAAGCTTTAAGAAGAACAATGGAAAATTACACAAACACTTGTAGATTTATTATGTCGTGTGTGACTCCAGACACGAAAATAGTTTTACCTGAAGAAATTGAAATAACTATAGATGAGTTCATGAAGAAATTTGAAGATAAAACACTCTCAAAAGTTCAGAATTTTAATGGCAATACTTCAAAAGAAGATCTTGTTCTAGCAACAGTTAGATTAAACCCAAAAATAATAGGGAAAAAAACTCTGGAAATTACTACTATGACTGGGAGGAAGTTAAAGGTAACGCAGGATCATAAACTATTTACAGATAAAGGATGGATGGAAGCTGGAAAAATAGCTAAATCGGATAAAGTTCTTATATATCCACATTTGGAGGGAACATCTCTAGAAGACAACACGACCAAACTTATAGATGTGCAACAATTTGTTAAATTCCTTTCTGAAAGAGAAGAAAGAGAAGGATTGGAAACAATATCTGAAGGAGCAGTTTACAGAAATTTAAAAACAGAAGAAAAAAATAAAATAATAAAAAGAGTAAAAGAATTAAATTTATTAATAATATCTGATAAAGGACTTACATTAAGAGAAAAAGAGATTTATGACATTATAAAAGATAAAAAAGACATATCTAGAAGAAAAATACAAGAAGAAATGAATTTATCAAGAATTAGGGCAGTTCAATTATTAAAGTCTATAGAAAATAAAGGATATATAACAAGATATATAGGTAAAAACAAAAACCATCATTTTATAATAAAAAATCAGAATCCTGAAATTATTAGAAATTTGATGGATATTTGTATAGCTATAGAAAAAGAATTTAAGATCAAAATATCCTACACCAGCATAAAAAATGCATTTAATGACTCTTTAAATCATGGTAGCATTGATAGAATTATTGGAGAATTAAAACGCAAAAATCTTATAGACCTAGATTACAATAGCCAACAAATTGGAGCCCTTACGAGAATAGCTGCTTTCATGTTTGGGGATGGACACATAGTAAAAAATGATATAAGAATGTACTTTTCAGGAAACAGAAAAGCCTTAGAAGAAGTTAAAAAAGATCTTATAATATTAGGATATGAAAACTTCTCAAATACTTTTGATAAAGAAGTTATTAGCAAGATAGGAGACAGAAGAGTAGAAGGTGTTTCTACAGCATTCTATTTAGATTCTAGACCATTATCCATTCTTTTACAATATTTAGGAGTACCTAAAGGAGATAAAGTTACAAGAGAATATTCACTTCCGTCCTTTGTAAGAGATGGAACAAAATTTGTCAAAAGAGAGTTTCTCAGAAGTTTATTTGGATGTGAAGCCGACAAACCAAGATGTAAAAGGTATAATTTTAGCACGTTATCCTTAAGGCAAAATAAAGTTACTAAGCTAAAAAACAGCATGGTTGAATTTTATAATGAATTAATCAATTTATTAAAAACATTTGGAGTAAATTCCTATCTATTAATAAGAGATCTTAAAGAAAAAAGAACAAAAGACAATAAAGAGGTATTAACTTTTGTTTTAAGAATAAACTCGTATGATGAGAACCTTCAAAAATTCTTCAGTAGAGTAGGTTACGCATATGAAGAATATAAACAGAGATTATCAAGACTCAGCTCAGAATATTTAAAACATAAACTATTTGCAATAAAAATGCTTCAAGATAAAACTAAATTAATAGAAATAGCTTCATTCAATGGTCAGTCCCACAGAGCAATAGCTTCATCATTAAGTGTAAGTAAAGATTTTGTAGCCTTCCAATTAAAAGGAAAGGATGTACATGTACCAAGAAACAGTTTTCTACAATTTGAAGACTGGATAAACAAGTATGAAAAAGGTTCATTTGTAGAAAATGAAATAATAGATATCACTGAAATACAAGCAGAAGATGTGAGGGATATTACCTGCTTTAAAGATCATAATTTTATAGCCAATGGTTTTCTATCTCATAACTGCAACTATTCGTCAAAGATTATCGACCCAATTCAATCTAGATGCGTAGTATTTAGATTCAAATTATTAGAAAAGAAAGATATAGTTTCGGTAATAAAAAAAATAACAGAAAAAGAAAAACTAAAAATAACTGATGACGCTCTAGAAACTTTGTATGAAATGTCTGAAGGGGACTGCAGAAGAGCAATAAATCTATTGCAAGCCACAGCCTCAATAGCTCTGGACATTAACGCAGAAATCGTGAAAATGATTGCATCTTCAGCCAAACCTACGAACGTCAAAATAGTCCTAGATTATGCATTAGCAGGAGACTTTCTAAATGCAAGAGAAAAACTCCTAGACATAATGTTAAAAGAAAGTGTAGGCGGAACAGACATAATAAAAGCAATTCAAAAAGAAATATGGAATTTGCAAATAGAACCACAAATAAAAGTAAAATTAACTGAAAAAACAGGAGAAGCAGAGTTCAGAATAGTAGAAGGCAGCGATGAATTTGTTCAGCTCCAAGCTCTCTTAGCTTCATTTGTCCTAGCAGGCAGCAAAGAAGATATTTAAATGATAAGTTCAAGCTTCGCTGAAAAATACAGACCCACAGTCCTAAGAGACTTAATAGGTCAAGAAACAGCAATTCAAGAAGTTCAAAAATTTTTAAAAGAATTTCCCAAAAAAAAAGCAATGATTTTACACGGTCCTTCAGGCACAGGAAAAACAACATTAGTTCACGCAATATCTAAAGAACACAATTTAGACATTTTCGAACTAAACTCTTCAGACTTAAGAAATCGTCTAAAATTAGAAGAAATTCTCAAACCAGCATCGTTACAACAAAGTCTTTTCAAAATAGGAAAAATTCTATTAATGGACGAAGTTGACGGCGTCACTGGAACGGATATAGGTGGAGTTCCGGAATTAATAAGAATATTGGAAAAATCTGCACACCCAATAATAATGACTGGAAATGATATATGGGATTCAAAATTTTCAGAATTAAGACCAAAATGCAAAT
>JBBTAL010000172.1:0-2193 GCA_038044225.1 Nanobdellota archaeon | reverse complement strand
AAAAAACATATTTGGATGGATTGGGCAGTTGTTAATTTTCTTACTAAATTTCAGTATAATATTTCACAGAATAAACTTTCTAATAAAGATAAGATGACGTTAATAGAAGAAGCAATAAAATCTGGGACTAATTTGAATATGACTTATCTAAAATCCAATGATATAAAATCTAAAAGGATGATTGCTCCTAAAAAAGTTGGGGAAATGGAGTATATGGGCAAGTATTATACTGGTGTTGAGGCTTATTGTTTCAAACGCAAAGACGATAGAGTTTTTAGAGTTGATAGGATTTTGGAGTTGGAGATTGCTGATGAAAATAAGTAGATGGGTTAATTGTAAACTAAGGTTTCTTTTATTGGTTTTTAGTAATCCAAACATTTAAAGAACATCTTTTTATTATTTAATTGTCGCGGGGATGCCAGAGTGGTCAAATGGGATGCGTTTAGGCCGCATTAGCTTAGTGCTTTCCTAGGTTCGAATCCTAGTCCCCGCATTTTATTATTTGTAGGATTCGAACACACAGAAGTCAAAAAGTCTTTCTTATAATCTTGTGAGGACTTTGGGATGTTCAAAGTGCTACGATTTAATTCAAGCACTTTGACATGAACAAGTCATTTCTGAGACTTCAACTCTGACGAGGTTGAAGTAATCCTAGTCCCCCCATCTCATTACTTCGTAGCGAGTCTCCGAGCCTGTGAGGAAGGTCGAGCAAGAAAGAAATGAGATTAGTAATGGGATTTGAAGTGCTCATAATTCTATGATCGTGCCAGGATTCGAACCTGGGACCCTTGCCGCTCTGAAATGCAAAACATTTCAGATTATTCAAAATCTGCGATTTTGCCTTTATCAGAGCAATGCTCTACCAGACTGAGCTACACGATCAGATTTAAAGAGAAAAAATGGTTTATAAAACTGTTTGTACAGGTCTTTTTACTGCATACTTTTAAGCTATTCTTCATTTTAAAAAAGAAGCATATTTTGATTGATGTTTAGGGTTTTGCGGATTAATTATTTTAAAAAATTTATTTAACATTTTTATGCCTCTTACCTCTACCTTATAGGAAATTAGTCTATTTCCATTTGGATGATTGCTTACATAATAGGTTGCATTTAAATCTAATGAGTTGAGTATTTCAGAAATTTGTTTAGCCAGTTTTACAGATATAGTAGAAATATATACCCTCGGATATAATTTGTTATTCTTCTTTTCTAAATAAACACCTCCATCAGTATCAAATATGCCTCTAATACAAGCTACTAAAAGTTCTTTTTTATTCGAGAATTCTTTTGGAATTTCTAATTCTAATTTTTTCCCTAATGGTAGACCTAATTGCTGTTTAAATGCTATTATTTTATCATTCCAGATTTGGAAACCGAAAACTCTTGTAGACCTCATTTCTCTTAGTTTAATTTTAACTCCATAAATCTTTTCAAATAAAGGTTTTATCCTTTGGAGATAGTGTAATTTGTCATCTTCGATATGACCTCTAAGTTGATACATTCCACGATTATTATAGTAATTCATACTTCCATCACCTATGTGCCCTCCAATTTCTTCTGCTAGTTTTTCATTTATAGAAAAATTCATTTTATAGTAAGGTGTTTCTACTTAATATGTTTTTCTAAATGTTTTGATATCGCTTTTGTTAATGGTTGTGTTGATAGTATTATTTGTTTATTATCTGCCGTCAAATATACATTCAGTACTGCAACCATCTCCATTTATATCGTTACCATCATCACATTCTTCTGAGCCCTGAACTAATCCATCTCCACAAGTATATTCTAAAATACAAAATTCATCGCAACCATCTTCTTTTTCTAAATTGCCATCGTCACATTGTTCTCCTTGTTCTACGCAATAATTTGGGCCTGTTGAATAGGGGGTGCATATTTGACCAATATTATGTCGAAGTGTTTGAAAACCACTCTCTTTACAGGCTGTCCCATAATTAATCTAAAACCGAGGGCTCATCCGCTCCCTAGTATGTATCTTAAACTTGGTTAGATGTTCATTATTAAATAAATCTGTATGGAGTAATGATTTCTTATTAGCTAAAATTAATGAAGCTTTATATCTCCTTTATTCAGTCCAATTTTGAATTGTGACCCGACCTGTTTAGAGCGTGGAACACTTTGAGCACAAGAAATTTGTTTAAGTTTACAAATTTCTGTGCAGAAACTTCTCTTCGG
>JBBTAL010000171.1:0-10199 GCA_038044225.1 Nanobdellota archaeon | reverse complement strand
GTTATTGCGTTTCTTATCTAATGCGTTGAATTCTGGCATTGATGATTGATATTTTCTTATATTGTCTATTAAAGTGATGCCTTTATCTTCTACACTCTTAGATTCACAATAAGCCCTTGTTGCCCTTAGGAATAAATCGAGTTTTTCTGGACTTAATAAGTCATTATTTATTACATCTGCAAAAGTTTCTCCTAGTCTTGATTTTCCCCATAATTGATTTGAGGACATAGAATTCCATAATCTGTTCGCAGTTTCTTCTGCGCCTAAATAACCGTTTTTAGTGGCTATTTCTTCTATTGATAAACTGCTATTTTGTCTTAGAATATTTATCACTTCACCATATCTTGTTGTTAGGTCTTGTCTTTCACTCTCGCTTAAATTCTTTAATTTTTCTTCGTAAGCATGTATTAAGTCTTCTGATTTAGTATCTTTAAATTCTAAGATAAAATCTCCTTTGAAGAATTCTTCGCTACCATAAAAATTTAAACCGTCTAGATTTTCATGAAACTCGCTAATCAATGCACCATAAAGACGGTTTTCCATTTCTTGACCACCTATTTTTAGAAGTCCTTCTAATGATTCTAAATTATATGTTTGAGTTCTTGAGTTGTTGTCTTGATTGATTACTTGATTAGTAGAGGGTTTTTGATAATCTGTGCTTATGGGCGATGAATTAACTTTGTCATCAATTGTTTGTCTTGTTTGATGACTTTCTGGAATTTGTGCTGAATAATCTCTATTTAGAAGATATGCTCCTGTTGCTATAGTTGCTGCGACAATTGTTCCTGCTACATATTTATGAGCTTTTCCCATGATTTTAGCACCACTTTAGAGTTTATAAAGTTTATAGTAGGCTTGTTTTATATACTATGCGCTTCACTCATTCTTTCCCTTAGCTGTCTAATATGTGATTTGCCTTCTTCTTGCAATGTTTTTTTGTTGAAGTTATCTCTTACAAGCATGTTTGCCATGAAGTCTCCTCCGAGATAGTGGGGCATTATTACATAGTCTGCGCCGTTTTTGTACAATTCTATTGTGTTGTGAATTTGGTTTGAAGTTGCTATGAATGTGCATTCTTTTTTATCTATTAGTTTCATTATGTTTAGATTTGTAGCATACTCGTGTATTGTTGAAATTATCATTTTTACAGATTTGAGATTTATACTATTAAGGAACTCCGTATCATTTACGTCTCCGTAAACACAGTTAATTCTTTTTTTAGACAAGCTCATTATTGTAAGGGGGTTGTAATCTATAATTAGATATTTCTTCTTTGCAAGGGTGAATGCTTTTAATAAATTGAAACCTAAACGGCTGTATCCTAGAAGGACGATATCATATTTTTCATGTTTATTTATTGCACCAAATTCTCTTCTTTTTCCATCGAATAAACCAAGGAATCTTGATACCGACTTATATATTGGCATTGAAAAGTATATTGCATAACTGCTTAATGAAACGGTTATTAAAGTTACTAATATTGTTAATGAAAATATAGTTATGGGGATATGACCTAGACTATATCCTAGAAGTATTACAATTAAGGAGAATTCGCTTACTTGTGTAAGACTTGTTCCTATCATGAAATTTGTGCGTTTTTTGAATCCGAACGACCTTGTTAGGGCCATAACGACTATTGGTTTTCCTATTAAGACAAATAAAGAGAATATTACTGCTTGTTTCAATAACTCTGCTGAGATTGGTCCTGATAATTGAGAACCAAAGAAAACGAAGAATAATATTACGAAAAAGTCTCTTATTCCTTTTACTTTAGATTTTATTTCTAAACTGTATTTGGAAGATGCTATAACCATTCCAGCAATTAATGCTCCTATTTCTGCTGATAGCCCTAATGAATCAAAAGTAACTCCAACTACTAGAGCCCATGCAATACTGACTAAGAATAATACCTCTTGGTTTTTTGCTGCAATGCTCAATATTCCAGATAATACATACCTTCCAAATATAATTACTACGGCAATTAGCGCGATGAATTTTGCTACTTGAAGACCTATTACCAATGCGCCTCCACTGGTTATGACGGGGATTATCATTAAAGCCAGGGCTGCTATGAAACTTTCTACTATTAGAATTCCAAGAGCTATTTGACCGTGAAGAGTTTCTATTTCTTTCTTGTCAGATAAGATTTTTACAACGACTACTGCACTTGAGAATGAAAACGCTAGAGCTATGTAAAGAGCTGAAATAATATTAAATCCTAGACTTTGCGCTATGAAGAAAACTGCTGAGGAAACTATGGCTACTGTGGATATTCCCCCTATTATTGCCGTTCCGCCTACATGTTTTAGTATTCTAAAATCAAGACTTATTCCAATAATAAATAATAATAATGCTATTCCTATGCTCGCTAGAGATTGTAATTGTTCTGTTGAACTAATTAGGTTTAATACTAGAGGGCCTACGATTACTCCTGTTAGAAGATAAGCAATTATTGGGGGCTGTTTGATTAAGCGCCCTAGTAAGCTTATTATCGCTGCTATACCTATGATTACACCTATTTCTAGAATTAAGCTTTCCATCTCCTCTTTATTATGAGAATGTAAACAATTTTAAATGTATTGATATAGAGAACTGTAGAATGAGCAGTGCAGTTCTCTATCTGGAAAACTGCGACTATCTGAGCTATAAGTCACGCAGTTATCCATACCTTTGCAAAATCAAAGTTATCAAAGAAGAATTTTGAAAATTCATTTGTAAATTAGGAATTATTCAAAATTCTCTATTGTTCTTTTTCTTTGTATGGAGTTTACTTCAAAAAAAGGAAGTGATTTTTTTCTTGCATTGGCTTTGTCTATATTTACATGTCAAAGTGTGTCTTGATAGAACACTTTGAGCACAAGAAGTTTGTTGACAAAGACAAACTTCTGTGCAGAAACTTCTCTTCAAGAAGAAGTTTCTTGCATCCAAAAAACTTAACTGTCAAAGTTTTTTTGATTTTCATTTATGTTTCTTGGACTTAGAATGCACGGATTTTACTACTTTACTGGATTTGCCTGTTTGATTTTTGCCGTTAGATATTGGGTAAGAGTTAAGGATTATCCTCTTGAAGATTAATTTATTAACTTATATATCTTAGTAAAATATGGAGGAAATTGTCTTAATCCTGCTGGTATCTTTGATTGGGTTAGTTACAGGATTCTTTGATTCTATAATTGGCGCTGGCGGATTGATTTCAGTGCCGTCTCTTGTTTTTTTGGGTTTTCCTGCGCATATTGCAATTACTACTGATAGATTTGGTTCAATTGGACAGGCGCTTATTGCTACACTAAAATTTTGGAAGTCTAAAAAGATTGTATGGAAATATGTTCCTGTTCTTGCTGTTTTGAGTTTAATTGGCTCATTTATTGGGGCTAAAATATTATTAGATATAAGTCCTAAAATATTGGGAGGCGTTATCGGAGTGCTTATGATTGTTCTTTTGCCATTTATCTTTTTGAAAAAAGATTTAGGGGTTGTGCGATTAAAAACTGGCTGGACAAAAAAGATAATTGGAGCGATAATTTATTTTGCAGTTATGATTTTTGCAGGATTTTACGGTCAAGGCACTGGTCCAATGGTTTTTTACACGTTGACGTTCTTTTTTGGGTTGACTATGATTGAATCTCTTGGAACAGGAGTTGTAGCTTGGCTTTTGCTTTGTATTTCTTCTGTAATAATATTTGCTTTCAATAATATTATTGATTATAAAATTGGTTTAATTTTGTTTGTTTCTATGTCTATTGGAAGTTATGTTGGTGCTAGTACTGCAGTAAGAAAGGGAGATTTGTGGATTAAGAGATTGTTTGTTGCTCTTGTTGTAATTATGAGTGTGAAACTTTTATTTTTTAATAATTCTTTGTGATTAAGAAGGATAATTAATAATATTTAGTCTTGTGGTTGGGTCGTGATTATTGTTGTGCTTTGGCATCTTTTTTGATTGAAAGATTATAATGGTTTGTTGTTACAGAGAATTCTAATAATTATATCATATTTTGTTCAGAATTCTCTGATAAGCCAATTCTGGAACCGTATAACAAAATCAACAGAATTGGCTATATTAAATTACATGTACATAAAGCTTAAAAGCTAACAATTTGATTTTTTAATATCATATTCATCTCCTAAACTGAGATGAAAGGGTCCGGTTCCGCGGCGGAGCCGGACTCACATTTTTGAGATTTTAGTATTTGAAATCTTTGTAAAACATTTATTGATTATAAGAAAAAAGTTTACAACTTTTTTACAGCAGCTAATCTAATTCTAGGATCGCTATCTGTAGTTGCTAGATATCCTAGTTTATGCTTATCCGTCATTCTACCTATTGCGGCTATCCTTACATTAATATCATTATCATGACTTGAGACATAATTTAAATAACTTTGATCCATTATCTTACTTAAAGCAGCCAATCTAACGGTCGGATCACTATCATGAGAGACTATGTATTTTAGTTTAGATTCTTCTGTCATATTTTTTCTCCTTTAATTTGATATTTTATCTATTTTTAGATGTTTCTGTTAAGCAGCTGCGTTTATTTTTAAGAGTCATGCAACACAGCTTTTGACCATAAAAGCTTAAATATCTCTTGTGCTTGAGTATTTTATGAAAGAGAAAAAGAAAGGCGTTAAAGACAAAAAGCAGAAAGAAGATAATAAGAAAAAGTCAGAAGATAATTCTAAGAAGGTATGTGATTTTTGTTGATTTGTATTTTTAGCCAGATTTTTATACTACTTTATATTGAATATTCTATATGGGTGATGCTTACTATTCTTTAGATTCTCGTAAAGTTGTTTCATCTTTGGGAACTAATGCTTCTAAAGGACTATCTAATGCTATTGCAGGTGAGAGACTGAAGGACTTTGGACTGAATGAGATAAAGAGCGAAGGTGGTGTTCGCGCGTTTACTATTTTTTTACGCCAGTTTAAGAGTTTTATAATTTACATACTTATTTTTGCACTTCTGTTTTCTATTATTGTTCGTGAATATGTTGATGCGTGGGTAATATTTGCTATACTTATGCTAAATGCTTTTTTTGGTTTTGTACAGGAATACCGTGCTGAAAAATCAATTGAATCTCTTAGGAAGTTGTCTTCTTTGAAAGCACGAGTGATTCGTGATTTTGAGATGCGAGAGATAGATTCTAAGTTTTTAGTTCCCGGAGATATTGTTGTTCTCGAGGAAGGGGGTAAGGTGCCTGCTGATGGGCGAGTGCTTGAGAGTTATTCTCTTTCTATTTTTGAATCTTCGTTGACTGGTGAGTCATCTCCATCTTCTAAGAACAATAATGTCTTGACAAGGGATTTGGTAATTAATGACCAAAAAAATATGGTTTTTTCTGGAACTTTAGTTACTAAAGGACGCGGTATTTTTGTTGTGACTTCTACGGGAATGAAAACTGAATTGGGAAGAATTGCGCATTTGTTGAGCAGTGTTGAAAAAGAGACTACTGTTTTGCAGAAAAAATTAGATAAGTTTGGAAAATATGTCGGATATGGAGTAATTTTAATTTCTTTAATAATTTTTGTTATTGGAGCAATTCGTGAACAACTTTTTTCTGAATTGCTTTCTGGAAATTATTCTGAATTTTTAATTCAATCAAGAAAGTGGTTTTTGATGGCTGTTGCGCTTGCAGTTGCTGCTGTGCCTGAAGGTTTGCCTGCCGTTGTCACTATATCTCTTGCGATAGGCGTTAAAAGAATGTTGAAAAAGAGGTCGCTTATTCGTCGCTTGCCATCTGTTGAGACTCTTGGAGAGACGACGGTAATTTGTTGTGATAAAACTGGAACACTAACAAAGAATGAGATGACTGTCAGGAATTTGTTCGTTAATGACCAAGATTATAGTGTTAGTGGAGAGGGATATTCAACTAATGGGTTGATTTCTTTGTATGGAAAACCATTTACTGAAAAAGATAACTTAATTTTAAAAATAGGCTCATTGTGCAACAATTCACAGATTCATGTTTCTTTGAATGATGTTTCTATTACAGGAGATCCTACTGAAGCTGCCTTGCTTGTGAGCGCTTCTAAGGCAGGTCTCGATTATAGGAAACTTCGTGAATCTTTTCCTAAAGTTAATGAGTTGACTTTTGATTCTGAAAGAAAGATGATGAGCACAGTTCATCGTGATGGAAAAAGTTTTATTTTGTATAATAAGGGTGCTCCTGAAAAAGTACTTGAAAAATGTAGCCATATATTATTTAGAGGACGCGTTGTTATACTCAAAGAAGATATGTGGAAGAAAATAATTGAACAAAATAAAGTTTATGCAAATCAAGCATTAAGAGTTTTGGGATTTGCTTATAAGAAAATAAATAATATTAAAGATGCGACTGAAAAAAATTTGATTTTTGTTGGTTTACAGGGAATGATTGATCCTCCAAAGGAAGAGATTAGTGAATGTGTTTCAAAATCGCATGGAGCTGGAATTAGAGTTATAATGATTACAGGAGATAATATTAATACTGCTGTGGCAGTTGCTCGCGAGATAGGGCTGACTGGCGAGAGTATTGAAGGGGCTTATTTTGCACAGCTTGGAGATATTGAAAAAAGAAATGTCATTCAAAATGTAAATATTTTTGCGAGAGTTGAGCCAAAACATAAGCTAGAGATAGTTCGTTTACTTCAAGAATCTGGTGCTGTCGTTGCAATGACTGGAGACGGAGTTAATGATGCTCCTGCATTGAAACAAGCAGACATAGGAATTGCCATGGGCGTGAAGGGAACAGATGTTTCTCGCGAGGCTAGTGATATGGTTTTACAAGATGATAATTTTGCAACTATTGTTTCTGCTGTTGAAGAGGGTAGAGGAATTTACTCAAATATACTATCTTTTGTAAGTTATTTAATTTCTTCAAATCTTGCTGAAGTTTTGATTGTTATAATTGCTATTTTGTTTGGATTGCCTCTGCCTATAACGGCATTGATGTTGTTGTGGATTAACTTAGTTACTGATGGTTTGCCTGCTTTGGCTTTGAGCGTTGATCCTTATCCTAAAGGTTTGATGGATAAACATCCAAGACAGAAGAATGAACCTTTAATGACTAAAGCTCGCACATTTAATATATTTTATGTTTCTTCATTAATTGCTGCCGGTGTCCTTGGATTGTTTGTGTGGGGATTGAGGACTTATCAAAATGACATTGCTCACGTTCAGACTATTGCATTTACTTCTCTTGTATTATTTGAACTTGTCAGAGCTTATTTTGTTCGTGCCGAATCTGGTGTGCCTTTGTTGAGTAATGTGTGGCTTCTTGGTGCTGTTTTAGTTTCGTTTGGATTGCAATTAGCTGTCGTGTATACGCCTCTTCAATATTTGTTTGGGACGGTTGCACTTTCGCTTAGTGATTGGGCATCTATTGCAATTGTTACTTTTATGTTATTTACCTTTAATATTATTGGATTGGCTGTGCAAAGACGATTTGGAGATAAATAGATTTTCTAAATTTTAAGAGGTTTGAGAAAGAAATTAAATTCTCCACTTTCCATAACTTCTACATAAAAATCCATTCCACTTTTTGAAGTTCTAAGATAATCTTGAATTGCTGCTCTTCCTGCAATTGCTGTTTCTATAAAATAAGGAGTAGTTTGAGGAGTACCTTCTTCTTTGACACTATAATTAGGAGCTCTGGAACCATTACTTTTATACCTGGGACTCCATACCTCAAGCATCCTTCCTTTGAAATCGAGAGTCCATTCTTCTCTTTTTCCATTAGAAGGAGCCCATAATAATCTCAAACCTTGCTGTGGATTTTTGTAACCTCTAAAAATTCTTTTAGGAATTGCTAAAACAAGAGGGCTTGACCAATCACAATCATTATTATCAAATGCTAATAACTCTTCTCTTTCAAAGTCTAATTCATCTAAGCTTTTATTGCTGTAAATATCGATACGTTTTGCCATTAAATCAGTTTTAATATTATCTTTATAAATATGCCTATATTCAAGATATTAAATGTTATTGAATTATAGAGGTTTAGGATAATTGAGTTACATTTTGTTCCTAAACCTCTAATAGACAATTTGGAAAATAGGTAACGCAATCAACCAAATTGTCTATATTTGTAGATATAATTTAATTCTATAGAAGAAGTTTGAAAATTTCTTTGTAAATTCTGAATTATTCAAACTTCTCTATAACAAACGAAGCCTTAAGATAACTGACGTTATCTTAGTCCATTCTATTTCACAGAAATATAGTCAAGGACACTGAAAATTAAACACTTGTGCCTTGACTATCTAGCGAAAGACATACGATTCTGTTTAGCTATTCATGTCTTTCGCTATAGAAGGCTTTTTAAACCGATTTTTGCTTGGGTTCGCATGGGAGTAGTAAGAATAAAATTATCGAGCATTGATATTGGTCAGTTGAACTCAGTTATCGAGATGATTAAGGACATTTCTACTAAATCTGGAATAAATGTGCGTGGTCCGATACCTCTTCCTACAAGACATATGAAAGTAACTACAAGAAAATCTCCATGCGGAAACGGAACTGCTACTTTTGACCGTTTTGAAATGAGAGTTCATAAAAGAATTATAGACATGCCTGCTCAAGATAGAGTTTTGAGACCGTTAATGATGCTTAAGATTCCAAGAAGTGTTCAGATTAAGATAGACATTAAAGATTGATTTTTTATAGTTTTATTAATTATATTATCTTACCATTACATTTTAACTGAAATACGAGTATTTATATACTTTGTAATGGTAATGGTTATATGAGAATAATTAAGAGAAAAAAAGGAAGCGGAGAATATTATTATTTACAGCATTCATATAGAAAAGAAGATAAGGTGCTTACTAGAGAAAAATATTTAGGCGTTGAAGTGCCTAGGGATATAATGAAAGTAAAAGAAGATTTTAATGAGGAGTTTAAATCTGACCTTAATGAAAAACTTGAATTAATAAAGAAGAGTTTTGGAGCTGAATGGAACAGGATTCCTGAAAGCGCAAGAAAAAAAGAGCTTGAAGAGATTTCAATTGCATTTACATATAACACCAATGCTATTGAGGGTTCTACAATAACTCTTGAAGAAACTAGAGAGATAATCCATGATAAAATTGCTCCGAATAAATCATTGCGTGATGTAAAAGAGACTGAGGCTCACAGTATGGTTTTTCTTAAGATGCTTAATAAAAAAGAAGAGATTGGTAAAAAGTTATTGCTTGATTGGCATAAAGAGATATTTGATAATACTAAAAAAGATATTGCTGGAAGATTTAGAGATTATCTTGTTAGAGTTGGAACTTATCTTGCACCTGATTGGCAGGAAGTTGATAAGATGATTGATAAGTTAATCGTGTTTATTAAAAATCAAAAAAATATTAATCCTGTTGAACTTTCTGCTAGGGCGCATTATAGATTTGAGAAAATTCATCCATTTGGGGATGGAAATGGGAGAATAGGCAGATTACTTATGAATTATATTTTATGGTATTCTGGATATCCTATGTTGATTATTGAAAAATCTAAAAGAAAATCATATTATAAAGCAATTTCTGGTGATGAAGAACGTTTTGTAAAATATTTTATTAGAAGATATCTTGCCGTACATAAAAAGAGAATAAAGAAACTTTCTGAAGTTTCTAATTAGAATTTTTATAAGTTATTAGACTTAAAAATTCCAATAGGCTTATAATTGTAATTTCTATATGCTTTTATGAAAAGAGTTGTGATTATTGGTGGTGGTTTTGCCGGAGCTAATGCTGCTCGAGTGCTTGATGGTAAATGCGATTTGACACTTATTGATTGTGAAGATTTTTTTGAATACACTCCTGGAATATTGCGTACGCTTGTAGAACCTAAACACTACAGGAAATTACATGTAAAACATGCTCAATATTTACCAAATTCTAAAGTTGTTGTTGGACATGTAAAGAGTGTTGATAAAAATAAAGTTATTCTTGCTAATGGAAATAAAATAAAATATGATTATTTAATTATAGCTTCTGGAAGTCATTATAACTCGCCTATTAAAGAAGAAGACGTTTTTTTTGCAACTCGCGTTAAACATTTACTTGAAGCTCATGAAAAAATACAGAAATCTGAAAAAATTGTTGTTGTTGGCGGTGGGCTTGTTGGTGTTGAATTGTCTGCAGAGTTGGCTACACATTACTCTGAAAAGAAAATAATTTTAATACACTCGGGTTCTAGACTTATTGAGAGAAATGATATTAAATCTAGCCGATGTGCTGAA
>JBBTAL010000170.1:0-5605 GCA_038044225.1 Nanobdellota archaeon | reverse complement strand
GACTGAGACGATTGATAATTATAGCCATATGGTTTATGTTAGTCAGGGTTGGTCAGCAAATCAGGATGGCTTGATAAGTCTACAATGGCCTTCGAATCACTCTACTGTTTTGAGTTCAACTTGGTCTACAAATCACTTATCTTCACTTAGCTTGACTGAGTGATTTTATTTGCTTCATATTTTAGTTATATCTCCGTTTAAGACTATACTACCTATTGCTTCTAATTCATCTTTGCAATTATCTGGGATATTAAATAAGATAAATATTTTTTTATTTCTGTTGAATGCCATTCCAATTTCCATGATTGAATTGAATCCTATGTAATTTTTTTGATTATGTTTTTCGTAGTTTGCTACAAGGATTGCATCGCTTTTTTCTAAGTTTTTGTTGAAGTCTTGCATCGCTTTAAGTTTGATATTTTTTTCTTCGTTGTAGAATTTATCTAGCTCTGGTATTATTAATTGATGTTTGTTTTTTTCTAATTGTTTTTTAAGAAATTCATATTTTTTGTGGAATTTCATACTTCCGATTATTAAGATTTTCATGTTAGAGTCCTGCTCTTTTTAGGCGTTTTTCATATTGCTCATAAAATTCTTTTTTGTCATAATGAAGTCCTTTTTTAGAAGCTTTAATTGACTGTTCTTTAAAATATTCTGAAACATCTTCATTTTCTGCTTGGTTGTTGTTTTCTTTTTCCATTTTATTATTTTGAGAAATCTATTCTTTTAATGCTTTTTATTTTATCAAAATCTGGATCTGAGCTTATTATTGTCTTTATCTCTTTACTTTGCATTGCTGCTAAGTGTATTGAGTCTCTTGGATCTAATTTATCGTTTTTATAAATTTCAATAGCTTTCGATATTATTTGTGCATCAATGCTTATTAATTCAAGGTTCTGTAGAGAAAAAAATATGCTTGACCCCTCTGCAGACATTTCTCTGTTCACTTCTTTTTGAACTCTCCATAAAAATTCGTCTACGGTTAATGTTGACGAATAAGCTTTTTTATAGGCTCCATTATTTACTTCTTCTAGTATTTTTTTTGCATTCTGTCCTATTTCTTCTTTATCTATTGTTGCATAAATAAAACAGTTTGCATCAAGATAGATGCTTTCTTTTTTAGAGTCCTGCTCTTTTTGCTCTTTTGTCATATTGTTCATAAATTTCGTGAGGATGTACTGTTATTTTTTTCCCTTTATTTTTTTTAGCAACTTCGTCAGATATTTTGTCTAATATCTCTAATGGGTTTTTATTATGATTATTTTTTATTAAAACTCCTTCTTCTCTTTCAGAAATTATTACTTCTTGTCTTGAATATAATCCATACGTTTCTCTAAGTATCTTTGGGATTACTACTTGTCCCTTTGAGCCTAGTCTTACTCTTAGTTCTACCATGTTATACTTGAAGTTATACTAATATTTAAGGCTTTTGGTTTTAAGTTTTTGCTTAAAGTCTCAAGCCCCTTTTGCCAAATTTCTTTGCCATTTTCATTAAAGTTTTTTGATCCATTACGTCGCTTTCTGACGACTTTCCTGATTGAATCATTTCTTTTAGCATTTTGTATTGCTTTATTAGATTTCTGATGTCCGTTGTGCTAACGCCAGAGCCTTTACTTACTCTTTGAAGTCTAGATGTTTCTTTTTCCATTATTTCTGGATTTTCTATTTCTTCTTTAGTCATTGAGTTTATTGCATGTTTGTAACCTTTCATCTTATTTTGTTGTTGTTCTAACTTTTCTTGAGGGATTTTATCTTTTACTTTTCCTAAACCTGGAATCATTGACATTATTTTGTCCATGCTTCCTAGAGATTCCATTGATTCAAGTTGTGCTTGAACGTCTCTTAAAGTTAATTTTCCTTCTTCGATGTTTTTTTGAGTTTTTTTTAATTTTTGCTCGTCTGTAACTGTTCTAATTTTTTCCATTAAAGACTCGAGGTCCCCCATATCAAGCATATGGGATAGGAAGGATTCTGGGTTGAATTGTTCTAAATCTGCGGGTTTTTCGCCTGTTCCTATAAATATAACTGGAACCCTTGCCTCATAACAGGATGTTAGAGCTCCTCCTGCTTTTGCAGTTGAATCCATTCTAGTTATAATGACTCCAGTTATATCTACGGCTTCTTTGAAAGTTGTTGCTTGTTTTTTCGCTGTTTGACCAATGTCTGCCGGGATAACTAGGAAAGTTTCTGTTGGTTTTGATATTTTTGATATTGATTTTATTTCTTTTATTAAATCATCGTCTAGAGCGTCTCGCCCAGCAGTGTCTATTAATATTAAGTCATATTTTTTTAGTTCTTTTTCATATTCTTTCCATATTTTTACTGGGTCTTTTTGCTCTGGATTGATGAAACACGCAACGTTTATTTTATCGCATAATTGTTTTAATTGTGTAGATGCTGCGGGTCTGTGAACGTCTAGGCCTATAGCACAGACTTTTGAACCTCTTTTTGAATAGTAGAGTGCTAATTTTGAAATTGTTGTTGTATTATGTACAATGAAACCTTCAGCTATAAAACTATGATTATCTTCTACTGTTAGATCATATACAAATTCTTCATCATTTTTTATTTTTAAGATACTTCTAATTGGTAACCAACAGACTTCTGAATTGGCTAGATTTGTTAAGGTTTCAATAATTTCATTTGAATTTGTTTCTTTGACTTGTTGCAAGTATTTTTGTCCTATATCTGAAATAGTCCATTTATTTTCATTTAATTCTGCTAATCCTGTATTTTGTAAATGTTTTTTTATTCCATTAAGGAATTCATTTCCATATTCTTGTTTAATATTTATTTTATTTTGTATTCTTTCAAGAAGTTGTGAATACATTCCTTTTTTTGTTAGATTATAATAATTCACAAGTTTTTTTAATTGTTCTTTTGAGATTGATCCTTTATTTTCATATATTCCAAAGCTATAAACTGCTCTGTCTTGTATTTCTCCTATTGAAAATCCCATAGATTGACGAGATTCTTTCAAGAAGTTATGGAATGGGATCATCTCCTGATCTCCACATCCTTGAATTAAGCCTATATCTTTATATTTTTTTACCCTTTCCCTTTTGTAGCTTATTAGATAGCCTATTTTATCCGCATACTTTTCAGCATATCTCGATTTTATTGCTAGCCTCCAATATGGAATTAAATTAATAATTTTCTTAGAAATTGTTGAAACTATTTCAAATCTTTTTAGGAGCATATTCATTTGTTGAATGAGAATATGGCTTTCAGAAGTTAGTTCAATGTATCTGGTTGGAGACGCATAGGAGTCACAATCAAAATAAGCTTTAACAAATGACCTTATAACTTCATTATTTGATAAGAAAATTTCTTGAGGAATTGCTAGATTTTTTCCTTTTTTCCCTGGAGATAATCCAAAGATAGATATTATTTTTACTAATGTTGTAGAACAAATTCTAATATCATACATTTTTTTTGTTCTTTTAACTAGTTTTATTGTTGGTTCTATATTAAATAGTATTTTTGTTAGTTCTTTTATTCTATTGATTATTTCAGTGTCTTGATTTGAAACTTGTATATAATTTGGTTCTATGTGACCATCTCCCATGACATATCCTAAAAATTCTGCAAAATCAGAATTTAGAGATGTTGGAACAGTTATTATTTTAGTGGCATTTTTCTCTCTTGCTAAAATGATGTTTGACAATTTATTAACTAATTCTATAGGCATCTGTCCATTTTTTAATTCTTGTGTAAATTTACAATAATTTCTTTTTACTATTAGATTTTTATTAATTTGTTTAATTGTTTGTTTACTTTCTTTAAGAATTTGTTTTATCTCTTCTTTTGGCAATGTAATTGAGATTGGTAATTTTTTCAATTTTTCTTCTAGGCTTACTGTTTTCCCTTCGATTCTTACTTCCTGCGGAGTTGCTACCCAGTCACTTTCCTGCAAGTTTTCTGCTCTTACTTTGGTAACTTGCCCATTTCTTAATGCAAAAAATGGATGTTCTGGAGTTACCTTTAGGGAAAAATCATTTCCATTATCCAATGAGACTTCATAAAGGTCTTCTTTTTTAAGTTTCCATAAATGAGTTACTTTTTTATTTTCTATTTTTAGAGTTTTTGGATTGAAAGATGGAACTATTAAGCTTTGACTAGATAAATCGATAATAAATCCATCCTCTAATTTTTCTTCATTATTTGAAATGTGTTCATGATACAGCTCTTTTATTTTTTTGATATTGCCATCTCCTAATTGGACTTTTGTGTTTCCATGAACACATTTTCCAGAACCGTATAGTCCCAGCATCATAAATTTATTTGTTTTGCCTGATTCTATTTTTAATTCTCTTTTTTCACCTAAGATTGTTTTTAATTCATCGTGTAATAATTTGATTATGTGTTCTTTTTTTTCTATTCCCTTTAGTCTTTCATCTAGGGCTGACTTTTTTATTTTTTGAGTTATATTTAGAACTAATTGGACGTTTACGTCTGCTTCAATTAATGACCTCTGAAGGTCTTTGATTACCGAATCTACTAGGTTTTTGTCAAGGAATATGGCGTTCGCTATCTTGTCTGTTGCTTTCTTTATTGCGCCTGAAAGTTTGTCTAACATGTATTTGCGAGTTTATTTGAGGTTAATAAATTTGTGTTTTTGGGGTTTTTGGCTTTCTGATTAAATAATACTTATAAAGTATAGTTATATTGATAATATATGAAGAGAGTGATATGGATTTTTAGCGTTATTTTAATTGCCGTTATCGGTGTTTCATTTTATTTTAATATTTTTGGAACTAAGGATTTATTTACTAAATTAGATAATGTTATTACTGGAAGTCCTATTCTTGCGGACGATGGGTTTGTGAGGGAGGCTAAGGATTTTGGGACTGGTTCTAATCTTGTTTTTTTTAAGGATAGGGCTTTTTTTAGTCCCGATTCTTCGAGTTCGTCTGATACTTCAAGTTCTTCTGGTTCTGAATCCGATTCTGATTCTGGGTGTGTTATTCAAAGCGTTTCTTGGAGCGAGAAATTTATTGTTGCTGGAAATAGTGTCCAGATAGTTGTTTATGGGGAAGAGTGTGATGGTCAGAGTTTTGATGTTGGTGTTTTTGAAAAAGATACTTTTTTTGACGATGATGTAATTGTTCTTGAAGGTTCTTTTGTAAATGGTCGTGCTTTGATTGATTGGACTATTTCTGATGATTTGACTTATTTGTTTGATGGGGTTTTTGAAGGGGATGAATTAGAGGTTTATTTTAAGATTGATTTTAATGATGTTGAATTGGTTTCTTCTTTGTTGGTTGTTTCTGATGAAGAGGAAGGTGTGCTTTTGGAGCCTTTTATAGGTGAGGGGTGTAATAATTATCAATATATCGATAAAGATTGTGATGGTTTTGTTATTGGGGGTAAAAATGCGTATGTCGGCATTATGTATGATTTAATATTTCCTCCTATTCTAGAGTTAGGAGCAGACGCTAATGATAATGATGCTTCTCTTAATACGTCTGCAAGTGTAATTGCTAGATATGGAGACTTTACCAATATTAATAATTTCAAAACTTATCTTTACGATTTAGGATATACACATACTATCAATAACGTTTACTTTGTTGCTTTAAATGGTAATGATTTAACTGCTCAA
>JBBTAL010000169.1:0-1415 GCA_038044225.1 Nanobdellota archaeon | reverse complement strand
TTAAAGCAGTAATTTCATACGTCTCATTAAATTTAGCCACAAATCCAAAATTCATTCTGTTTGGAAGGTTAAACTGCTTTTTCAATCCAGTATAATTGGAAAAATAACTTCTATTTAAATCATCAAATAATTTCTCAAAATGCAATTCCTCAGATTCAGATGAAGATATTATATAGTCTCCATCAACAAGTAATTGCCCTATAATTTCCGCACCATTAGAAAAAACAGGGGAATATTTTATCCTTACAAAATTATCGGAAGGATTTGCAAAATTAACCGCACCGTTTGGAGATTTATAAGAATCAATCAACTTTCCCTCGATATCCTCAACACTCGCATTATAATCATTAGGAACATCAATAATCACTGCAACTTCATCTCCTCCGCTAGCCCCAGATGTAATAAACACTGAATAAGTTTCCAATTTATTTTTAGTCGCATCATCAACTTCCAACCAAGCATAATCTAAAGTTGATTTCAAAGTCCTATTACTTTGAAGAGGACTAAAAAACATAAAAGCAAATGCAATAAATACTACAAAAATCACAAAAGATATTACAAACTCAATATGACTAAGACCTCTTCTTTCACCCATACCCAGCAGGAAGCAACTTAATTTATATAGGTTACTCCTTAATTTATTCAATGGAAAAGCTCATGTCGAAGTGTTTGGAAACCGCACACTTTAGTGTTCGGAACACTTCGAGCATCCCAAAATCGAGCACCAATCAAACCACATCTTTTAAGGAATGGTGGTGCATCGATTTTTTGATCAAAGAAATAAAACATAAGCCAGAATTAAAAGACCTTCCAGACAGTCTTGTAGAGAAAACATTAAACGAATATCTATTAAAACATAAAATATCATTAAGCAATTCAATAAAAGAGAGAAAAATAATAATTAAAGAAATTCGAGCAGAATTAAGAAGATACGCGGGCCAGTATGTATCAAAATCAGGCATTAAAAAGAGAGAAGAATTAATAAAAGAAGGTAGATTTTCAGATATTCTTAACCAGCACGCATCAACAAGAGAGCGTTCAATAGATTATGAAGAAATCAAATCTATAATAAAGAATCTAAACCTAAAAAGTATCCTCGATTTAGGCTGTGGTTTAAATCCATTGGCAATTGCATCTCCAGAAACAAAATATTATGCATACGACATAAAAGAAGAAGACTTAAACATAGTCAGAGAATTTTTCAAAAAAGAAGGAATAAAAGGAGAAGTTCATAACAAAGACATAAGACTCACAGAAAACTTCCCAAAAGTAGATTTATGTATAATATTCAAAGTCTTAGACATCTTAGGAGACAACAGAAATGAAACAACAAGAAGACTTCTAACAACCATTCAATCAAATTTCTTCTTAATCAGCTTTGCCACAAGAACGTTATCCGGAAAGCCAATGAACTC
>JBBTAL010000168.1:0-1752 GCA_038044225.1 Nanobdellota archaeon | reverse complement strand
GCTGGCTCGCCTGGCCGTCGCTGGCCCCGGTGCTTGACACTGCGGCAGACGCTGCTCACGCGTTGGCAAGCGCCTGGTACTTCCGCGGGAATACCTGGGCGCGACCCTTGGTACTAGTTGCCATTGGACTTCTTGCAGTCTTGGCAAATGAAAATAAGTTTGTTGCAAGATTTAATTTTGCAATTTCTGTATAAGTCGCAAGGAGTTTTACAATGAATGCATTTGTTTAAAATATTGTTTTTATCTTGCCCTACTGCTGAAGTGAGGCGGTCGTCGAATACGAAGCATTTTCCTTCCCATAATGTGTTTGGGAATTGCTGACAGAAATTTATAATTCCACCGTGGATTTGACTTACATTAGTGAAGCCTTGTTGAATCATATATGCCGAGGCTTTTTCACATCTAATTCCGCCTGTGCAATAGGTTATGATTGGAGTATCTTTTGGAATATTTAGATTGTTTACGAACTCTGGAAATTCTCTGAAAGTTGAGATGTTTGATAGTAATGCATTTTTGAACTTACCTGCTTTACTTTCATAATCGTTTCTTGTATCTAATATTACTATGTTCTTATTATTATTTGATAATTCTAAAAATTCTTTTGGAGAAATATGTTTCCCTGTGTTTTTTATATCTATATCTTTATCTAATCTAATTATTTCTTTTTTTACTCGGACAATCATTTTATTGAATGGATTTTGAATGCCTGTTTCTTCTTTGAATTCGATGTCTTTGAATCTTGAGTCTTTGCGTAGCTCTTCTTTATATGTGTTTATTTGTTCTTTTGTTCCTGAAATTGAGCCGTTTATTCCTTCATTTGCGAAGAGGACTTTTCCTTTTATTTTAAGATTGTTACAGAAGTTTAGATGTTCTTTTTTTAGTTCTTGTGGGCTTTCTATATTTACAAATTTGTAAAATAAGATTATGTGAATTGTCATGGAGATTGTGAATTTCTGATGTATTTATGAGTTATGTTTTCTATTTTGGTCGTAGATTTAATTAAAAGAATAATTGTTGATTAGTAGTAATTTTTTAACATTAAGTATATAAATCCTGAAAAGAGATGAATTTTAACTAAATGTTATGGAGGAACAAATGAAAAATCAAAACAACAATTTAGTCTTTGCTTTAGTAAGTTTATTTTTAGTTATGTTACTTGCTGTTGGCGTAATTGCTCAATCAGCTGGAAGCAATACATGGGTAAGCCCATCTAGTGGTATAACTGTAACAGTTACGTCTCCTGCTGGTTCGATAGTCAAGGATAAGGTAGTTTACAAGTTTGAAGGAACTGGTAAAAATGATGCTCCGAAAGGAACTGGTAAAACAGATCCGGCACCGGTACCAACTTCTTGCCCTAGAGACCCTAAAACGGAAGCTTTGTATTCTGAAACAAAGAATATTAAAGACAAAGATGGAAAAACTATCGCAAAGATTAAGATAGTTCGTAATGTAGATTGTACTACTCACTCAATGACTATATTGGACGAAAAAGGAAATAATCCTATTACTCTTACAAGAAGATAATTAGAAATTGAATTTTTATTTTATTTTTTATTTATTAATTTTTTATAGGTGAGTTAGGTTTCTTGCGAAGCCATATAAAAGATTTATTTTTCCTAGTCTTTCAATGATTTCTTTTTCCATTCTTGATTTTGCTTCGTCTGAAGATGTGAATTTTTTAAATTGTTCTTCTATATCCCCTAATGTTCTTACATAATCTTCCATCTTCTTAGTCTCTTCTGAATTTAATTC
>JBBTAL010000167.1:7329-10656 GCA_038044225.1 Nanobdellota archaeon | reverse complement strand
CATTTTTTTTCTAACGTCGGACATTTTTTCAGAAACTATCTGCTCAGAAATTTCCATTATTGTATCGCTACTTAATGCAGACGACTGACCGGAGTCATATCCTTGGTTTTGAGAATATCCAGCCATATTAGGATCCTGAATCTGTTGTTCTGCAGGAAAGTATTCTTGTTGAGGCACATCTTGGGGGGGCTGAGACGGCATTATAGACTGTTGCATACCCTGTGTTTGAGAATAAGCTTGGTCAGAAACAAAATCACTTGGAACAGGAACCTCACTTCCAGAACCCTCAGAACCCTCAACAGCTTGCTTTATTTTACTCTGAGCCATAGCTTCAGATATCGCCCTATAAGGATTGCCTTGTTCTTGAAGCTTAGAAATCATTTCTTCCTCACTCATTCCTGTTTGTCGCATGCGCTGGATTTCTTCTAAAATTCCCATTATGAGCAATTTCCTCCAAGTAAGAAAATTGCGAGTTTGAAAACTTCAGTTTCCATTATTTCCCCTTTCCTTGCGCAGTCATAAACAATTCAACTTGTCTTTGTAACATTAATAATTCCTCTTTTCTTGCAGATTCGGACAACTGATCTGCAACATTCTTTAAGAAATCTTGTATTTTAATGTTTTCCTCTCTTGTTTTAAATAAGCTTTTTTTTAATTCTTGCAATTCATTAACCATTGACTCCCTATCTTCGACTACATTTTTCCCAATTAATAGTATACGATCTCTTAGAATCCTTTGTTTCTCTTCCATGTCTTTTAAGCGATTGTTAACATCTGCAAAGTACTCTCCTTCAGCAGGTTGGTATTCCTGAGCCATGGCATATTAAGTAATTTGTAGTTTAAAACTGTTTGGAACAATCCATTTTGAGAACCTTAATTTATTTAAACTATCATTTACTTCAAACCCTATGTCTGCCATAAAATTCATTTTTGCAATAATAATATGCATAACTTTCATTATTTCAGTAATATTCTCCCTTCAAAGCCTAACGGGTTATTTAATCTCAGACCAAGTAAATAACGAAGCCAACTTAATTTCTCTCTCATTTTTTTTAATAGGCATTTTAGGGTCCTGGCTATTTCTTGCAAAATTCAAACATAAATAGAAAAGGCATATAAAAGCCAATTTCTAATATTATGAATGAAATTCATTAAAAGAAAACTAAATAATGGAATAACAGTTCTCTTCGAAAAAAGAGATCTTCCAATAGTTTGTTACAGCGTATCCAATCCATTTGGAGGAGCACATGAAACTTCAGACATAAAAGGAGTAGCCCATTTGTTTGAACACTTACTTTTCAAAGGAACAAAAACCCGCACTGATGAACAAATTTCAAGTGAAATTGAAAAAAGAGGAGGAATAATAAACGCATTCACTGCGCAAGAAGTCACAACATATTGGTTTAAATTACCATCAGAACACTTAGAAGTCGGAATGGACTTAATTCACGACATTCTAAAAAATCCGATATTTGATAAAGAAAAAATAGAAAGTGAAAAAAAAGTAGTTTTAGAAGAAATAAAAATTTACCACGACGACCCTGAAAGAAGGGTTTATGACTTAACAGAATCTGCATTGTACGAAAAACCATTTGGAGAAGGTATAACCGGCTCGGAAAAAACAGTTAAATCATTAACCAGAGAAAAAATCGTAGAAATATTCAAAGAAAAATACTCTCCCGAAAATTTTATAGCGGTAGTAGTAGGAAATGCAGACATTGAAAAAATATGCAATCGCTTAGAAAACGACTTCAAACCTCTAAAAAAGAAATACGCCCCAATAGCAATAAAACAAAAAAATCAAGACATTATAGAAGAAAGAGAAGGAATAAACCAGGCAAAAATAGTCTTAGCAATGCATGCTCCTCTAGACAGTAAAAAACAAGACACACTAGAACTATTAAACATATATCTCGCAAGCGGAATGTCTTCTAAACTATCAATCGAAATTAGAGAACGAAGAGGATTAGCTTATACGGTCTATGGGAGAATAGAACGAGAAAAAAATTACAGCTATTATAGCATCTTCGCAGGCACCACAAAAGAAGACATAAAAAAAGTAAAGGAACTAATCATTCAAGGGTTCAAAGACATTAAAAAGATGACAGAACAAGACATAAAAGAATCAAAAGAACGCTTAATAGGACTAAGAAAAATAGCATCTGAAGAAAGCATAAACGTCATGCACGCCTTAATATTCCAAGAAATCTCAACAAATAAAGCAGAAGATTATTATAAATATGAAGAACGAATAAATGCCGTCAAATTAGACGACGTAAAACAATTAGCAAAAGACCTAATAAAAAACTATAGTACAGCAATAGTGCAACCTAAATAAAAATATATAGACAATTCTGTTGATTTTATCACGTTAGTAGAGAATTGTCTTATCAGAAAATTTTGAACAAATTATGATTTGATCATCAGAATTCTCTGTAGCTCAACTTATTTTTACATCCTTCAAAGCCTTATCAGTCAACAATTCTACAAGTTCAAGATCAATATTCTCATAGCCTTTTGAAATCCTTATCATAAGTTCGGATTTAACTCTCGCAACAATTTTATTCTTAATATAAAAGACATCTTTATCTGAAAGGGACCTATTTACAGGATTTATCTTTTCACAATACATCCTTGCGATTTCAAAGCTAGAAGCAAGCTCTTTTCTGTATTTGTCGGCTACAAGTTCCTTGCTTACTGCCTTTTCTAAAATTTCATGAACAATAGAATTAAAGAGATTACCAATAAACAACTCAATAAGCTTATTTCTATTTTGAACCATGTTCAATTCCTCTTAATATTAGATTAAAAGATTTATTATAGATTAGTTTATATTTTCTAATAAAATCTTTTTTATCTAAAACATTATCTTTTATTTTCAACACATTAACTCCAAAAATATTTTTTATCTCACCATCAACAGATTCAACAGTTATCTTCTTTTTATTCAAATACAAATAAATAGCCACCAAATTCCTAACTAAGTTATACTTTTCTCGCCCATTCAATATATCAAAATTATCAAGTAAAGTCTTACTCTTGAAAAGATGCAAATCAAGCAATTTGTAATTTAAAGCAGGTTTAGTTTTATATATGAATCGCTTTTGAGCCACACATCTACTCAACATCATTTGATATAACGGGTCAGCTTCTAAACCTCTAACCAGCGCCTTACTACTTAAAACTAAAATATGTCCATTTATTCCGGTCTTCTTTTTCACATCCAAGCTAATAATATTAAGACTAATTTTATCTTCAGTCAAAACAAGAACATCTATATCATTAAAATGAAAACCTTCTTCTAAAAACGAACCAGTAATAATTATA
>JBBTAL010000167.1:0-7229 GCA_038044225.1 Nanobdellota archaeon | reverse complement strand
ATCTATATCATTAAAATGAAAACCTTCTTCTAAAAACGAACCAGTAATAATTATATTTTCATAATTCTGAACATATTTATCAATAATTATAAAAACTTCATTAATAATCTCTAATTTTATAGATACAATATTTTTAATCCTATAAAAGTATATCTTTTCCAATGGTTTTTTTTCAATTTCTAAATTCAAAGGTTTAATAATAACATAATTTCCAATATCAAAACCAATACGATTCTTAGGAATATATACCTGATCCATTCTGCTTCCCAGACTTACTTTACTTATAATCTCCATATTACGTAATCTTACGTAACCTATATAAATATTTCCTTAAGTAGACTTCATCCCAAAAATGCTTATAGTTTATATACTAATAATTACATAAAAAATTACGGGGGATAGAGAGTCTTTAAAGAATGAAACGAAAAGAGGATAATTTAAAAAGTGACACATTGACGAACCTTACAAAGGGGCAGTTAATAGAAATAATAAACAAAACTTCTGATAAAAATGAATTTTTCAAAAGAGAAATAGAGAAGCATTTAAAAGAAAATAAATCTCAATTCGAGCAAGATAACAATTATTCAAAATATTCTACACTATGGGATGAATCGGAAGAAATCATTTCCAAATTTAATGAATATGGTGGCGGACCAGAAGACGAAGAAGAAACGCCATACAACAATCTCCCAAAGATTGTAGAGCTTTTTAATAATGACAAACTTGATAAAGAAACGAAAAAAGAGTTTATCAATAATTGTTTTGAACAGTATTATTATGGAAATTCTGGATTTGAAGATTTACTTAGAGATAGCGTATTTGAAGTATGCACCACTAAAGAGGATTGGCTATTTGTAATAGATAAACTAAAAAAAGGTGGCAGCGACTACGACAACGAGAGGATTATTGGAATATATAAAGATGATCTTAAAGACGATGAAACTTACTTAAAGCTTAGAATGGCTAATCTGAAATCAGGCATGGATTACTTTGATCTTGTTGATTACTACAACAAAAAAGGTAAAAATGAAATAGCGGTTAATTTTGCAAAGGAAGGAATAGAGAAGGGGTTCGGAAGAATAATAGATTTAATTGATTTTTTGTTGGAATTCTATACTAAAAATGATGATTATGAAAATCTATTAAAATATAAAATTCTGTCATTTCGTGATAGCCCCACATTTGAAAAATACGTTGGAATAAGAAAATCTTCAGATACAAAAGATAAAAAAGAGGTTTTAGATGAAATAGTAAACGCCAGTGGGGATAATGAACTTAAAGCGGAAGTTAACTATTTTAACAAGAATTATCCGCCGATCTTGGAATATCTCAAGAGCAATCAAGAAGCAGATTTTATTTATATAACAAGATTCAAAGAATGGGCTCAAAAATTAGAAAAATACTTTTCCCAAGATCTCATAAAAATATACTTAAAAAAGGTTCAACGCATTCTAGAATTTAAAATATCTAAAGAGTACTCTGCTGCTGGATACTATCTTCATAGAATAAAACTCATTTATTTAGATAAAAATAAGAAAGAATGGGAAGATTTATTTACAAAATTAAAGAGAAAATCAGAAAAACTTCCATCATTTCAGAAAATGCTAAAAACTCTCGAGAAAAATAAATAGAGCATCAAAAAAACAATGCAGTTCCCTATATCACCAAGGAACAAACCAAGGAGAGGTCTCGATTTCTTTTAAGCACATATTAAGAGATTTATCTTCTAAAACTTTAATCCATTCGCCAGTATGTCTCATAAAAAACAACTGAAATTTATTATTATTATTATTTATCTTTTTTCCAGTATACTCCAACCTTGCAAATTTATTCTCAAACCAAGGAAAAATCGCGTCTTTTGGGCAAATATATTTAGAGCATAAATAAAAACGCCTCTGAATCCATTTGCTGTAAATATCAACAATATAATTACAGTCAAGTTTTTTTGGAAGCTTTTTAACGTACTCTTTCTTTAGTCTCTCGATTATCGGTCTTGACTTATCTTCTATTTCTTTTCGCATTCTTTCAGTAATTCTATCTGCCTTTGGTGAATAAACCCATGTATATCCCGTATATCTCCCCATACTATTTAATATCGCCTCTTATTTATAAATTTTTCACAAAACAATCGCTTAAATATTATGTTTAAAGAAATACAAAACAAAATAAACCCACAATCCCTAAATATTCATGCTCGACTTAGCTCTAGCAATACTCATAGGAATATCAATAGGCACCTTCACAGGAATAACTCCCGGAATCCACATAAACACAGTCGCTGCAATCCTCTTAGCAAACATAGGATTTTTCTCGAGTATCTCCTCAATAGCATTAGTTTCATTCGTAGTTGCATTAGCAATCACCCACACAATCCTAGACTTCATCCCATCAATATTAACGGGAGCCACAGACGAAGAGTCGTTCCTATCGGTCTTGCCAGGACACGAAATGCTCAAAGAAGGAAAAGGAAAGGAAGCAATACTAATGGTTTTAATTGGTACAGTTACAGCAATCCCATTAATCATAGCAATCACTCCAATATTCATAAAAGTAGTTCCAAAAATATTTAACAGCATAAAAACAATAATCCCATTCATCCTAATTTTCATATCTTTATACACCGTAACGAGAGAACAAAAAGTCTGGACTGCATTCATAGTATTCATATCAACAGGACTTTTAGGCTTCGCAACTCTAAACGCCCCAGTAAAAGAACCTCTATTGCCCTTACTAGCAGGTTTATTCGGAGGCTCTGGACTAATAATCGGAATCTCGCAAAAGATAAAAATACCTAAACAAGAAAAAATAAATATTAAACAAATCAACATACCAAAAAAAGAATATCTCAAAGCAATAGCAGGCTCAATACTCTCAGCACCCATCTGTTCCTTCCTCCCAGCAATAGGCTCAGGCCAAGCAGCAACAATCTCTTCTGAAATCATCTCTCAATCAAGAAAAGGATTTCTCATGATGCTTGGCACAATCAACATTTTAGTAATGGTCTTAAGTTTTGCAACTCTTCAAACAATAGGAAAAACAAGAACGGGAGCAGCAGTAGCAATAAAGGAAATATTAACCACATTAAGCATAACAAACCTCTGGAAAATTATATTTATAGCAATAGCAACAATAATAATCGCATCAATAATAGCAATCGCACTAACAAACCTCTTAATCAAACTTTTAGAAAAAACAAATTATAAAATAATCTCAATAATAATGTTCGCACTACTAACAATTTCAGTAATAATCTTATCAAACCCCTTGGGCCTATTAGTCTTCACCACATCAACCGCATGGGGAATATTTACAATCTTGTCAAATGTAAAAAGAATCAACATGATGGGGGTATTATTAGTTCCAACAATAATTATTTATTTGACGAATCAAATTTAAAAAATTATCTTGTTTGGAAAAGCTACTAATCAGTATTATTTGTATTACTATATTTATACTCCCATTTCCTCCTTTTTATCTTTTTCCTAACTCAACCCCTCATTTATTTTCTTGAGATTCCAAAGAATAACCTTTTGTAAAGTTAAGAATAGTTTTTCATCTTCTCTTTTCTTCGAACCTTTTGTATACTCTGTATATTCATCTAACAATCCAAAAGGAATATCTAATATTGGAATGTCTTTTGATTGTAGCAAATGAAAAGTAATTAATCTTGTTGTTCTGCTGTTTCCATCGATAAAGGGATGTATGTGCTGGAACTCGTTGTGAAAATAAACTGCAAAATTTAAAATTTCCTTAAGAGATAATTTTTCTTTTCCAGAAAAACCTTTGGTTTTTTTGGCCCCAAAATCCTTTTCTTTAGGATTTTTAGGGTTAACAAATTCATCATATTTTCTAAACAAAACATCCAATTCTTTTTTTATGTTCTCTGCTTTGGTTATCTTAAAATTTGCATTTCCTTTAATATAAACCTCTTCTGTCCTTATTTTACCTGCTATTTTCGGAACATGTTTCATAGCTATTCCATGATAACTAAGAACTGATGCAATATTCAGGACTTTTTTTTGTTCACTATCCTGAAGCATCTGCAAAATTGCATCCTGATAGTTTTTTACTTCATCTACATCCAAACTTTTTAAATTACTAGGAATAACTTTATCTTGCAGTATCTTAAAAGTCTCTGACAATGTTATTGGATTTCCTTCTAATGAAAGACTATGATAAATAAAAGAAATCTGAAATTCATTTACAATTTTCCGATATAAGGCAATATCTTTTCTTTTGAGTCTTCTAAAAATGTTTAATTCCCTTTCTATTTCCTTATCATAAAAATGAGTGCTTTCTGTATTAATCTTATGATCATAATCAAAATAAACAAGAAGATTGTTTAATAAAATATTATAAAATATTTTTACTTTCAAAGGTTTTCTTGAAATAACAAGAACTAATCCAAATCTGTTTAATATTTCTATATATTTCTTAAAAGTTCTTGGATGCAAATTTACATCATCTGAAGTAATCTCTTCTTCTTGCAAAGCCTTACTTAAAAATGCAACAAAATTCTTATCAAGCAAATAATTATAACTAACGTTGTTTTTCAGGCAATGTTGGATTATTCCATATAAACTCTCTGTCTTTCCATTTACATCCACCTCAAAACCATATTCGGTTTTTCTAAACAAACCCATGGTCACCAATTCTCTGAGTTGTTTGTGAACGGCATGATAATTCTCATCTGATTTATTAAACTCCTTAACAACATCCACGGGCTTCATGGGTGCTCTGTTCTTATAGACTAATTCAAAAATATCATACTTAGTTACCATAACAATACACGCTCTTTTCAAGTTTAAAAAGCTTTCTATTTGGCATAGAAAGTAACATATTATGTAACAAATAGTGCCAAATGTATGTCTGCACCTCTTCAAAACCCATTGAGTCTAGTCGTATTCGTAACCTCGACCGCCTGGAGTATCTTCACAATCCTCTCAAATGTAAAAAGAATCAACATGATGGGCGTTCTTTTAGTTCCAACAATAATTATTTATCTGACGAATCAAATCTAAAAATCACAAAACTCTGATGAATTTTACTCCGCCCTAAAGACTTCAACTCTTATGAGTTAAATGGATTAGAAAACATCAAGAACTTATGTTCTTGAGTGTGCTCAAAGTGTTAATCAGATACACTTTGACATATCAATTTTCTAAGGGGGGTTTGCTAGTAGTTTTGTGATTACAGAAAATTATCTACTTCCATAATTTTCTTGTACCGTTGATAATCTCCAACATACTAACTCCAATATCAAAAAAACAATGTGCCACCCTGCCTTAAAAGGTAGGGTTTGAATGGCACTTGTTTTTTGGATGCTCGAAGTGTTCCACACACTAAAGTGTGTGGTTTTCAAACACTTCGACATAAAGACTTCAATTCGTTCAGTGAAACTTGAAGGTATTGGAGATTTCAACTAGTATTAAATCTTCTTTGTTAGTTATTTTAACATATTCATAATCTTGTGTTTCTAATTGTTTTATGAAAGTTTTTTCCAGCTCTGCTTCGCTTTGATAACTTTCTGCTTTTTTCCATGGGGCGGAGAATATTTGCAAACTACCGTATAGACATTCTCGTTAGTTAAGTTAGTTTTTTTCGAGAATGTCTATTAGATAATCCTGAACAAAATATAACTCAATCATCGGGATTATCTATACTTTCAGTATTTTGTGCTACAAGATCATATTTTTTATTTTTCGCCATTTTCATTCTCCATGCTTTCCTGCAAATATTCATATACAGTTTTTATTATTTCCTTGACGTTGTCCATGCAATTCTTATAAAATAATTTTTCCAAAGCTTTGTTTTTGAATTTGTGTATCGGTTCAGCAATCAGTGCGTGAATAAACGATTGGGTAACTCCGCTTACTCCAACAAAATCTATTTCCACAACATTGTCTTTAAACAAATTGGGAATGATTATTTCAGTTCTTAATTTTTTGGCAATATCTTTGTTTTCAGCAAAATCTCCTGCTTCTTTTTGTATATTAATTTTTATTGTTTTCATATAAACCTCGGTTGCCTATATCTTGATTTTTTTCTTTCTCTGACCGCTTTGCCATAAACTTCCCGAATGTTTGAAAGCAGTTTTGTAAAGTTCTCGCTACCGTTCAATGATAAATCAATTGCAACAAGAGTTCCTTGGAAATACGGTGCGTCATTTCGCTCAGAGTGTTCATCATCATTAGGGTCGGGATGAATTCTTGGGTTCGCGATTCTTTTGTCATGTAGTAGTAATTTGTAAATCCCGGAACCACTATAAATCATAAAATAATTTCTTGCGACTTGTGCTATTGACTTGATGAAGAAAAGCCCAGCTCCTGCGTTTTCTTCAGTACCCCCTTCTCTATTTGTAGTTCCGGAAATTCCGGGAGCTAACGCCCATTTAATGGCATTTATGTCCGTATCTGAATGGTCTTTCCAAAAAACAGACATACTTTTCCTTATTCCTATGCCGTTGTCACAAATGCCCATTCTAATAGTATTTGATTTTTTGTAGTATTGGGCTGCGACAATTGCCCCGCTTTGGCTGTTCGCATGTTCAATAACATTCCTTACTAATTCTCCAATAGTGTATTTTATTGCTTCTGTTTTGTCTGCAGGAAGATGCAATAGGGGAATCATATCTGTTATGAACTTTGATTGTTCGGTTGAATTTTTTATTAGAGTCAATGGGATGAATCTTCCTGCTTCTTCATGTTTTTTTATAGTATATGGAGAACTTTGCGAAGTGAAATTAAACAATCCCATTCTATCCAAATAATGTCCAGATAAGGCCGTAAGATTGTCAAACTTGGTGTTTTCATTCCCCGCATTGGTTGCCATACAAGCTAAGAGAGTTAAAAATGCCGGATGAACATTAAGCCACTTAGGATGAGAATAGATTGTAAAACTGCTTTTATCTGAAAAATCCAGATTATTGACGAATCTATCCGAATTTCTTAAATAATCTGCAGTTGATAGTATTGCTTTCATTATTTACCTATAGAGCGTATCTTTCGTCTCATACGTTCTACAGGGAGTTGAGGAGAGTTTATAAATCTTTCCCTGTAGAGCGTATTTTTCATTTCATACGGCCTACAGGAGTTTATAAGTTAAAAGCTTTTCTCAGTAATCATCCTCTCAAACCCCTTAGGCCTAGTCGTATTCGCAACATCAACCGCCTAAGGTATCTTCACAATCCTCTCAAATGTAAAAAGAATCAACATGATGGGCGTTCTTTT
>JBBTAL010000166.1:0-4997 GCA_038044225.1 Nanobdellota archaeon | reverse complement strand
AATCTCTAATACACAATTAGGAAAACTGGGAACATAATCAACCTAATTGTGTATATGTGTCTATAAATTAGATCGATTATATTTTAATAAATAAACTGCTACTACTGCCTCTAATTCCTTTCCTTTTTTTAATTTGTACTCGTAGGCATGAGGATTTGTTTCAATTAAACAATCTGGGTTGTATACTGCTAATGCCGGGATTTCTTCCGTGAAGGCATAATCAAATGAATTTTCTCCTGATTGTCTATTTCTATTTACTTGTTCTTCTGTTGCACAAAATAAATGCCCAGATTCAGTGTCTCGCCCTGTTTCTAACAATGTCTTCATATAAGTTCCGTCAAAACCTCGATACAATAAATCTGGTCTGTATTTTCCTTTTTTTTCAAGGTCTCGTTTAACTAAATCAAATTCAGTTATTGCTTGACCGTCTGCCTTGCTCATATCAAGAGTTTTTGGTCTTGTTATTCTTGCCATAAAATTGGCAATTTCAGGCGTATTTAAAGCTTTGTTTTGTTACCACTTTGAAGAGTTATAATAAATCAAAATAAATCCGAACAAGATCTGAAGTAACCGCAACGCTTACACATTAGCTTGCATTTGAGTGGTTCTAGGGTGTGTCCGCAGGATTCACAGACGTAGTTGGGGTCGATTTCGATTGTTGGTTCATTGATGTTTTGATTAACCATATTTTTTAATGAGCTGTTTTACTTTATCTCCTATTATTTCACATGTTTTAACAAATTCTGGATAAAGATGTTTGTCCGTTTCTTTTGCAACTATGTCTGGAATGTTCCATATTTCTATTCTTGCAGATGGCTTGATAATATTTTTGTATTTTGAGAATGATTCTTTTAGATTTTCATTCATAATTATAATAATGTCTGCTTCTTTCAACATTTTTTTAGTTACCTCTTTAGAATATTGTTTTTTTAAGTCTAAACCAAATTCTTTACTTGATTTTGTAACTAGCCAAGACAATTCTCCTTCGTGAGAGATTAATGCTACACTTATAGCTTTGTTCTTTCTTGAAAGGTGATTGTACCAAGCTTCCGCTATTTGACTTCTGAACATGTTTGCTTTGCATAAGAAAAGGATATAGAGATTCCCATTAATCTGATTCACTCTTCTTTCGGAATCTCTATCTATCCATTCCCGTTTTGAAGTAACCTCGTCGATGGGAATGTCTATGTTCATATGAAATCAGAGATTTTATGTTTTATTTCTAAATATAAAATCCACAAAATAAATAAAACTCCGTCGAGAGTTGCTAGAAAGAATATAGCCATTGCATCTGGAAGAATTGTGAAAGGAAATCCAGTTCCTATTTGGATATTTGATAAAGGATAGAATGGAGTTATGTATCCTGCTAATGTTGCGTCTAGAGTTAAGTGAATTACGCTTCCTAATGCACATAAGAGCAATATTATTGTTATTGATAGTTTATTTCTTCCAATTTTTCTTTTTATTGTATATTTTGATATTAGGGCTAGAACTAAGAAGATTATTGGAACAAATATTGTGTGCATGAATGTTCTGTGTATTTGTTCATATGTGTAATTGAACTGATTCATAATCCAGAAAAGAGGGATGTCTAAATCTGGAATGACTCCAGCTATCCCGCCTATTAAGACATATTGTAATGGAAATTTTTTGTTTGTTCTTTTTTGATAGATGTGTCTGAATATAGATAATAAGATTATAGGGATTAAAACGTGTGTTACTGCTTGTGGCATTTTTTCTCTTAGGTATAATGAAACGGTCTTTATTAACGCTTTTGGTTTTGTTTAAAATTACCTAATTGAGGTTTTGGTAAGCCTTAAATAGCTTTATTGCTATTTTTCTATTATGTCGGGCAAACAACCTCATGGATTAAATGATCAGATGGCTTCTCCTAGTGCTTACGTGCCTCCTGGAAAGATTTCTGGTGCTGTTTCTGATGTTTCTTCAGAGGTCATTGCTAAGAATGGTAAGATAAAAGAGGAATTGGAAGAATTTAAGAAAAAATTAATTAAGAAATTTCCATTTACTAGTTTTTTAAGTGTTCTTCCTGCACAGGCTTTCAAATTATTTGAAGAGGATGAAGGTTTGTTACCTGAAGAGATTGCTAAGAAGCCCATTCATTTGATTATGCTTGTTCCTGAAGATGAATTTAAAAATATTTCTAAAAAGATAAAGCCAGAAGTTTTGAAATTTGCAAAAGAAACTAAACAAGAACTTTGGGTGCATATTAAGACAGAAGTTGACTTGTGGAATTATGGGTTGGATAGTAAATTTGAATTTGTAGATGCAGTATCTTCAAGTTTTCCTCTTTATGATAAGGGTTTGCTCGGAGCCATAAGGTTAGCTAATATTCATAAAACTCTTGTTTTACGTAAATTTGAGAAATATGTAGCTTCTTATGTTATTGGAGGAAGTTTAGTCAGAGGACAGGCAGGAAAAGATAGTGATGTAGATGTTTTCGTTATTATTGATGATACTGATGTTAAGAGAATGCCTCGTTTGCAATTACTTGAGAAACTGCGAGGAATGATTCATGATTATATTCGTGAAGCTACTGCACTTTCTGGTACGAAGAATGTTTTGAATGTTCAGGTGTATTTGTTAACTGATTTCTGGGATAATGTTAAAGATGCAAATCCTGTTATGTTTACTTTTATTAGAGATGGAGTTCCCATGTATGACCGCGGAACTTTCTTGCCTTGGAAGTTGCTTTTACAGATGGGTAAGGTAAAACCTTCACCAGAATCTGTTGATAAATTTATGAAATACGGGGAGCAAAATGAAGCTCTTGTTACTCGGCGTATGCTTGATGCAATGCAGGACATTTATTGGGGCGTCGTTACTCCGACACAGGCTTTAATGATGCTTATAGGACATGCTCCTCCTGCTCCTAAGAATATGGTTGCTGAAGTGAAAAAAGTTTTAGTTGATACTGAGAAAGTAATGTCTGCTAATGAATTAAAATTCTTAGAACACGTGATTAAATTGTACAAAGGTTATGAACATGGTACTCTTAAGAGTGTTCCTGGAAAGGAAGTAGATTATTTGCTTGTTGAATCTAAGAAATATGATATTAAGATGAAAGAGATACGTAAGAAACTTGAAGAGCGTTTGATTGTTCTTGATGCTGAGCGTTCTTATTCTGAAGTGTTTGGTTTATTGAAAAAAATATTTGGAAATAAAAATGTCGATGCGCTTGTTAAAGATGTTGAAAAAGAATTAATTGGAAAAGGTAAATTACAGCCTCGTTTTCTTAAGCCTCTTAAAGAAATAGTTTCAATGAAATCTAGAGTTAAGTCTGGAAAAGTTACTCAGCTGGAAATGAATTCTTTACGTCGTGACGCTACAGAATTAATAAGAGAATTGCTTGAGTATAGTCAGAGAGTTAATTTAACGCCGATAGAGAAAGAAGTTTTGGAAGTAAACTTTGGAGATAAGAAAGGCGAATTGGTTTTGACTGATGCTGGTAACTTCTTTATTGAATCTGGAAGAATAATGCAAATTGTTGGGAATTCTTTCAAGTTAAGCGATAATATTGCTTTAGAGAAGGCAATTACAACTCATAAAAATAAGAAAGAAAAGACAAGTGTTAAGATTTCTTCTTCCGTTTTATCTGCATTGAGCAAAGAGCTTGGAGAGTTTGAGATAGTTCTTTGATATTTGAAGTATAGAGAACTTTGCAAAAATCAAAGTTCTCTAAGAAGAAGTTTGAAAATTCCTTTGTAAATTCTGAATTATTCAAACTTCTCTATAGATAAAATTAAAAGATATGTCCACTTATTGTTTTAATAGATAAACTAATTATTACAAAACTCCAGAAAATATTTGAAGATTATGTTCATGAATCCGATGGCGTTGAGTTTTGGTATGCGAGAGATTTGCAAAATATTTTAGGATATTTACAGTGGAGAAATTTCTCTGCGATAATAGATAAAACTAAAGAGTCTTGTAAAAAGGCTGGTCAGATAGTTACAGACCATTTTGCTGATGTTAGCAAAAAGGTTAAAATTGGTTCTGATGCTGAACGAGAAATAGAAGATATTGCCCTTACAAGATATGCTTGTTATGGATACAGACAATTCTGGTAATTGTAACCTATTTTGTCCAGAATTCTCTGTCTACACAATTCTGTTTTTATGTGTTGTAATCAATAGAATTGTGTATATTTGATAATTTTTGAACAAATAAAAACTTAAATAGGCGTTTATTTGATTTGTAATGTGTTTTGCTACACAGATAATTAAATGTTTAAAATTATTTAACAATGAAAGTAGATAAAGATTTTTTAGATAATTCTCTTAGATTATATTCGCGAAATGAACGATATCTAAAAAGTGCGGAAATAGTTGGAGCTTGGATTAAACCCACTTTTTATATTCCATTTTCTAAAAATGATTCTGGGAAATTAACGAGATTTGAAGTAGATATATGCTCTAAACAGGCAGTGCAGACTTTGATTGCAAATCTTATAGAAATAGGTTCGATAAAAGGATTAGAAGATTTGAGAGTATATGGGTTTTTAGAGATATTAGAATATGGCAGAAGAACACAATTTAAAACAAGACTTCGCAAAAAAGGTTCTATTGATACTAAAGATGTTTTTTATGGAGAGTTTAAGTTAAACAATATTGTTGTGGAAGGCGAAATTTGCAGGAGTTCTTTTAAGTTTAATTTGGAAGATTATGTCGGAAATGGACAGTTTGATTTTAAAATAGATTAGTTGTATTAAATGCCTAAATCTTTTTAAATTAATAGATTATTGATTTACATGAAAAAAATATATTTTGCTGGTTCTATACGCGGGGGAAGGGAAGATGTTGAAATTTATAGGGGTATTGTTGAACATCTAAAAACTTATGGGAATGTTTTAACTGAACATGTTGCTGATAAAAGTTTGGCTTTGATGGGCGAAGATAGTTTGTCAGATAAACAGATACACTATAGAGATATGGATTGGTTAACTGATGCTAATTTTGTAGTTGCCGAAATTACTAAAG
>JBBTAL010000165.1:0-2904 GCA_038044225.1 Nanobdellota archaeon | reverse complement strand
CTATTTTATAAATTAAAGTTACTGCAAACAACTTCTCTTAATCGCGATGTTATACGCAATCAGATTTTCTTTTCTTAGAAACAAAAGTCAGGGCACATATTTTATAAGAATGATACTTCAATCAAAAAAAATCCCACCCACCTATACCCTGATCAGAAAAAATTTTCAACAAAACCTATCAGTTTAGTTTTGTTGTTCAGAAGAAGGCTCTTTATTTTCTTCCTTCTTTTTTTTCTGTTCTTCTTTCTTCTTCTTTCCTTCTTCCGTTTCAGGAGTTGGTTCCTGTTGCGGATTTTCTGCTGGTTGTTCAGCAGTTTGTTGTTTTTGTTCTTCTTCTGTCATTTTAGTTCACCATTTAAAAAGAAATTTTAAATGTTTATATATCTTTGTATTTTGTTGGATGTGCCCCGACTTTACGATACCATTACGTGCTGTCGCACAACTTTTGAAAAGAAAATCTGACTTCTCCGCTTTTTTTCTGCGGGAAAAAATCCTCAACCACGTTGCACTCTCGCCTCATTTATTAATCTTCGATTATAAATTCGGCTCGGGGCATTTAACAGCGACTATACAGCTTGACCTCGCCAGTTAATTCTAAATATTAAAGGGATTTGTTGCCTCAATTAGCTGAAAGGAGGTCAAATCCCTAAATGAGAAACAACACAAGTTTTCATATTGGCAGTCTCATTCTGATAAATAAAGTAGATAGCAAATATAATCTTTTCGATAGTCTCTTTGCCCCTCTTAGGGGCAAAGCAAAGCACATGATAGAATCTGTCAAGATGTTTATCAACAATCGGCTTGATAAATGTGCTGCCGTTAGTAAGATACTTGAGATTTACGCTGAAGAATGGTTTATGTGTTTAGGTTTTGGAGAAAAACCTAAAGAAAGAACTATGTATCGTGATTTGGGAAGGATTGGCTCTAACTATAAATTTGTGGTTGAAAAGTTTCAGCAAATATTAAAAAAATATAACTTAGTAGACGTTATACAATTCCTTGATTATTCTTCCAGTTATTTTGAAGGAAATAATTCTGAGTTGGGTGCTTTAGGTTATTCACGAGATTCGCAACCATCAAAGAAGCAACTAACTTTTGGAATCTCGACTGGAATGAATGGAATTCCATCTGCACTAACCGTGCAGAAAGGAAATGTGCAAGATAAAGAACACATGAATTTTATGTTAAAAGTTGTGGGTAAGGTGCTTGAAAAGGGAAGCTTAGTAATTTTTGATTGTGGGGGAAATACCGAGGATAATAAAGCGAAAATACTTTTGATGGAGCTAAATTATTTGACTTTAAAACAAAGATACAAGGGAACCTATAAGAAGTATATTGAATTATATAAGTCATCACCAAAAGAAGTATTTTATATTAACGGAATAAAATACAAATGTGTAAAAGTAAAAGATGAAAATGTTAAATATATTTTTCATTCTAAGAAACTCTATAAAAAATTGCATAAGACTAGAAATAAAAGATTTCAAAGAGATTTATTAAATGGGGATAAACTTCTTTCCAAAATTAATAAAGGAAAATCTATCGGAGAACATATTTCTCGAAGAGGAAGTATTATTTTGAGAGGAGAAATACAAACTTCTCTTTCTGAAATTGTTAATCCGCATATAACTAATCTTGAAGGATTTTTTATTCTGGAGAGTTCCGTCGATGATGAATCTTACAAGATGTTAAGACTTTACAAAAATAAGGATTTTGCAGAGAAACTTATTCGAAACATGAAGGAGGGAACAGAGCTTAGACCGATAAATCATATATCTAAAGAAGCAATTATAGGATATATGGTAATTGTTTTTCTCACGAATTGTATTATTCAATTGTCACATCTTTTGAACGGTTCTAACGTCGATAAAAACCTTAAGTCACTCAAGAAAACACTCAATTGTCTGACACTTACAAATATTTATGACAAAGGTGCGTTCAAATTTAGCGTTTTGTCGAATGTTTCAGATGAGATTCGGAAAATTTTGGGCGATTCTTTAAAGGAATTCACTGAAAAACCACCAGATTGGATATAAAAAATCCAACTGGCAGAACTTAAAGGTTTACAGATTTAGCGGTAGCCATATGGCGAAGTCAAGATATAAACAGAATCAAATTTATCTAAATCTTCAAAACTCTTACCTTTCAGGCCTGTCCACATTTCAATATCTGCCTTTGCACCAAATCTAATCATATTAGCACACATTTTCTCATAGCTTTCAGAAAAAGGTCTTGTTCGTTTAGCAATTGGAAGATAAAGAATTCTCGCACCATTAGGAATAAGGTTAGCATAATAAGGGCCCATGTATTCATCTTTATCCTTTCTAACACCTCCAGATAGTATAAGATTCATAAAAAAGATTACAATTTAGATTATAAATAGTTGGTTATTAGCCCATGTGTAACTTTAATTTTATAATTTCTTCGCATATTTAGGGCTTATTAGATTGAGCTTTTTTGCTTTGTCTATGGCTAACAAGCGGGCTCGGGCTTCACTTGAGCCTGATTTACATAGGTTTAGAATGTATAAAATCTTCTGAATTACTTCGTCATAGCTTTCTTTATGGTGGACTCTTAGCTTGTCTAGGCGGCTTTTTGTTTCTATACCTACTTTGATTGTAGTGATTTTATGCTCATTTACCATGGCAAGTAGCTAAAAGTATACTTAATAAGCTTTTTTGTTACTATATAAAGTAATGAAAGTGTTGTCACCGTAAAGTTTATAAAAGGAGTATGGGATGCTTAAATAACTAAATTTTGGATACACACAAGAATGAACATAAAAAACATTGTTAGTTTATTTGTTTTAGCAATTGCGTTGTTATTCGTATTGCCATCTGTAAGTGCTCAGTTTGCTACAGTAAGATATGTAGAAACAGAGAGTTTAAACATATACAATGGTAA
>JBBTAL010000164.1:0-2347 GCA_038044225.1 Nanobdellota archaeon | reverse complement strand
CCTTACTTGCCAGACTTTCCATTCAATCCAAGTGAGTGTAAATTTATTGGAAAGCCTGTTGACTTTATTGTTTTTCATGGTCTGGATGAGAAAAACGTTACTGGAGTTAGTTTTGTAGAGGTTAAGAGTGGGAAGTCAAGGCTTTCTGAAACTGAAAAATCTGTTAAGAGCGTGATTGAAAATAAGAATGTCAATTGGGTTGATTATAGAGTTCCTGATAAGATTGGGTAGATTAGTAAGATACAACAAGATCCCCATTTGTTATTAATTTTCCACGCAATTGAACTTTTAGATTTTTTAATAGTTTTCCTTCAAGTTCGCATATTTGTATTCTTGGTTTATCTCCAAGCCCTGGTGTTTCGTTTATTTTTCTCATAAGTTCATTATAAGCAAGTTCCATTTGTTTATATGCTCTAAGATATCCATTTCCGATTACATTAACGGTAAAGTTCTTTGTTCCGTTAGAACATTTTATTTTAGTATAGTCCCATCCAGGTTCGCTTTCATTTATTTGGTCTAGGCTTATTTGAGTTATTGCGTGATGCATGATATTTGCATTTTTATTAGTTATTTAAATATGAGTATTTACTTTTTATTTAGCCCATTCTTCACAGAATTGACAGTTCTTTTCTATTGGACAGGACTTAAAGCCTGTAACTCTGGCTTGCATTATGTTTTTTGCCGTATTTACTATCTCTGTTTTTACTTCTTCTAGACTGAATTGAGTTCTTGGACTATGTATCTCTTTTGCTATGCCTTGCTCGTTTAGGATGAATTCTAATGGGTACTCTTTTTGAAGCATTTCAAGGATAAGTGTTTTTGGTTTTCCATATTGTTTAGATGCTAATGCGTAAATTCCTAATTGCCAATTTCTGTATTTTGGTTTTATTTCGCTTTTGCCTGTTTTGTAGTCAATTATTGTTAAATCGCCTTCGTCATTTATGTCTATTCTGTCTGCAAATCCGTTGAAAATTAATCCGTCTATGACTATTTGAAGTGGTTGTTCCGTTTTTGAATTTTCATTGTATTTTTTATTGTTTCTTTCAAAGAAAACTTTTATTAGATTTGTTGCCTCGTTTAAATTTACGTCTTCATATCCTTCCATTTGAACAATTTTAGCACAGTCTTCAAAATCTTTGAGAGTTTTACATAGGCTTTTTACTCCTTGTTCAAGCACTCGATGAATGAAGTTTCCTATCGTCATAGCTTCCCAAGATTGAGGTATTGGATCTGGCATGTGATAAATATATTTCATTTCATAACGTTTTTGGCATTCATCAAATAATTGAAGAGAAGATGGAGAGAATTTTATTATTTGTTTTTGAGTAGGTATATTTTGGAATGGTGTTTTTTCTTTTGGTGTCTGATATAATTCTGAATCGTCTTTTATGAAATCTATTACTGGATTATTTTGATAGTTTATTTCTTTTAAGAATTGACTTTCTTGGAATGCTCTTTGACCGTATTCTTTTGCATATGTCAAATATAATCTTTTTTTCGTTCTTGTGAATCCGACGTAACAAAGACGTCTTTCTTCCATAATTTGTTTATTCATGTCAAGGTGTGTCTGATGAACACCTTGAACATCCAAAAAACCACTATCCAAACTCAAGATTTTTTTGATACTTTCTTCTTCGTTTTCTTTTTCGTCTTGCTTTCCGATTTTTTCTATAGGAAACTTTTTTTGGACTAGACTTGACATTATTACTACTTCATATTCTAAGCCCTTTGTAGCATGATTCGTCATTATTCTAATTCCATCTTTTATTAAAATTGGAGATTCTATTGAAATGTCTAGAGCATCTATTGTGTTTAAGTGGTGAATTAAGCTATTTAGTTCTTTGGAATCTGTTTCTACAAATTCTTTTACAAATGCGTGAAATTTTTCTAATGTTGGCAATTCGTTCTTATTTGATTCTTCATTGTCTTCAACGCTTAGAAATGCAAATATTTTTTTAGTTATTTCTTCTATTGGAGATGCTTGATTGTTTAGTAAGCCGTTAATATTTTTTATTATTGTTTGTACCTGTATTTCTCCTTGTTCTGATAATCCTTGTATTTTCTCTTCTATTAGATTTAGGCTCATGCATTCTTCTTCTTTAAGACTTTTTATTGTTTGTCCAAATATTAATTTGTCATTCTTGTTTTTTAAGGTATTATGTATTAAGTCCCACCATGCGCCATCTCCTCCTTTAGATTTAGTAATTAGTTTGTCAAGAATTGTTAGATAAGCTCTTACTGTCTTAATTATATCGGTTTTTAAAAGAGAATCCCGGTTTATGCTTGTGAATGGGATTTCTTCATATTCTAATTGTTTTTTGAGCATTGACGATTGTTGATGAGTTCT
>JBBTAL010000163.1:0-2511 GCA_038044225.1 Nanobdellota archaeon | reverse complement strand
GATTTGTAAGAGTAAAAGCAGTATAATTGTAATATCCAACTCCGAGCAAAACAAAAGCATTGTTTTCAGAAGTAACATTCAAGCCATTCCTATACAGCTCAAAAGAACTCAAAGAAAAAACAGATGCATTAACACCCCCTCCAAAAACAAAGGTTATATTCCCACCAGTCGAATTCAAAAGCAAACTTAAATTAGGGTCTGCTTTAACAACAGAATAACTAAATAAAGAAGACTTATTATACAGATTACTTGTCCCATTTCCATATCCCCACCAATAATAAGAATAAGAACCAGCACCAAGATTTCTCAAAGTAACATTAAACATAGAACCAGTAAAACCAGTAGAATAATTGATACCATTAAATTCAAGCCCAGCAGTTCCATTCGTAGAAGTTATAGTAGAATTAAATCTATAAACCAAACCATTAACATAAGCAGAACCATTCACAGGACTGCTAACAAAACTATTAAACAAAGGATATTCAGCATCTGCAAAGATAACATTTACAAAAAAAGTATTAGAAGAAATAGTATAATTCTGACTGCCCTCATAAAATAAGCTTACATTATATAAACCAACATTAGTAAAGTTAGTAACATTTGAAACAATCAACGTTCCATTATTAATCAAACTGTTATTTACAAAAAGCAACAATCTTCCAGAAGAATCCCCATTAATTAAACTGCCACTAATATTTACAGAATTTCCAGCAATCAAACTAATATTAGAAGAACTTCCATTGATTGTCAGATTCATTAAACTAGAAGATTGAATTATATGAGCCCAATGAGTAAGAGAAGCAGAACTATGATTCTGGTCTCCATAGGATAAAGCCGTATAATTATAATTTCCAGTACCTAAAGAAACAAATTGATTATTAAAATTAGTAACATCAACACCGTTTCTAAACAAAGTAATATTGCCAAACAAAGTAGAAGCAGATGCATTAGTAAGTGTTCCAAAAATAGCAGTTTGATTTTGTCCAGTTCCATTAAGTAGAAGACTTACATTACCTGAAGCATTCAATATAGAGTATGTAAATAAAGAAGTAATATTGACATTTCCTGAAGTATCATTCGCCCAAAAGTAATAACTATAATTTCCAGCACTCAAATCAACAAAAGTTCTATTATAAACAATTCCATTAGCAGACATCGTATAATTAAATCCCTCAAAAGAAACAAAAGCTAAAGAAATCCCAAAAGTATCATTCCAAGTAACATTAAATTGATAAGAAGCTCCAGAGTCATAGATTGTAGGAGAATTAGGCGAGATAATAATTGAACTATAAGAGGGGGAAACGATATCAATTAAATTAAAGTAAGTTTGTTCAGTTGAATTAACATTATTAGAAGTATCATTTGCAACAATTGTGATATTATATCTTCCCAGAAGTAAGGGAATGCTAAAACTATTATTATATTTAGCTCCTCCAGTAGAAGAAAGAGTAAGCATATTAATAGTTCCGTTAGGTAAATTAATATTAGCAAAAACAGAACTAACAGCAATATTATCCGAAACATTAGCACCTATCTCAATTAATTGCAAAGAGGAATTAGTTCCAGAAAGAGGAATTAATGTTGTGACATTAGGCCTAGTCAAATCAGGAGCAACAAATAGAGGGGTTATAATAGAAGTAGTCAAGTTATTATATCTTAAACCAATAGTCCTATCTGTAGTGCTTTCTCCATCTCCAAAACCAATTTCAACAAATAATCTTTGACCTTCAGAAAAAGTATGTGAACTATTAGAACTTACATTAACGGATATTTGAGAATTAGCACTAACGGCAGGGTGTGTAAATCTATTTCCTTCATTAGCCCTCCATCCATTTTGACCGCCAGAACAAGTTCCTCCAACACAATTAGTACCAAACAAATCTTTTACAAAAACAAAATTTCCTCCACTGCATGTAACTATACTAGCACGAGCAAACAATCTCTCGCTAAGAGCAGCAGAACCCTGTCCGCCCATTAAACTCAAATTAAAAGTAAAGTTACCCTGTTGAATAGTATAACTAGTCAAATTAACATCATACAACCATCCCTGTCCAAAACTTGCGGAATTTCTAGAAGTCTGCCCAGCATTAGCAATTTGCGTAGATAAGGTAGTATTTGCAACATTAGCACTTCCTGGTCTAAATTGTCCTGCATCAGCAGTTCCTGGACGACCGTTATCAAATTCTCCAGGCCATGTAAATAAATTAGCCCCTCCAATAGAAGGAGAAAGTTTCCTACTTGTTGCAGGACAAACTCCACTAGTAGCAGTGCTATTCAAATAAAGTATATCTGCACTAACAAAATTAATAAAAAACAAACAAACAATAACAAACAATAATAGTTTCTTCATTTTCTCCTCTTAAAAGTTATCCAATAATGAAGTTTAGCCACGCCAACAGGTCTAAAACGAACTTTTCCAGCTCCAATAAGCCCAGCAAGAACAACAGCAACAGTATTACGTGAAATTCCAACCAATTTAGCAATATCTACAATAGTCAATCCATGGGTGTT
>JBBTAL010000162.1:0-2500 GCA_038044225.1 Nanobdellota archaeon | reverse complement strand
TTTAGTCTGTTTCTGATTATTCCTGCGTCTTGCCTTAGGCTTTGTCTGTCTTTATCTGTGTAATTTGCTATTTTTTCTGGGTTGAAATGGTCAAACGCTTTTCTAAAATTCTCACGTTTGTTTATGATTGTGTTCCAGCTTAATCCTGCTTGAAATGCATCCAGAACTAGAAATTCAAATAATTTATTATCGTCTTTTAGAGGAGTTCCCCACTCTTTGTCGTGGTATTCTATCATCAGAGGGTTATCGTTTACCCATGGGCAGCGTTTTTGCATGTTTGTTTATGATATTGATTGTTTTTAGAGTTTTTCGTAAGGTATAAATTTAGAACACAAATATTTATATATCAACTGATATACTATCTTTTATGGAATTAATTCAAAAAAATAATCCATTTACTAGGTCTCCTACTTTGGAGACTGTTTTAATGGTAGAAAAATTTATTAAAGATAATTCTGGAGAATTTAATAGAACTGAATTATGGAAAAAACTTCCTCGTAAAGTTATGTGGCAAACTTATTTGATTATTTTGGATTATTTACATAATATTAATAAAATTTGATTTGATAGAGATGGCGTAATAGTTTATCTTTGGAATCCTCATCTTGTAAAATTAATTAAAAAAAGAAAGAGGTTTACATAATTGTAATTATTATTGATTAGTATGGCTCGCGGTGTATTATTTAAGAAAGTTCATTTTCCAGAATTATATGTGGAAAAAGATAATTCAGTTATAGAAAGACTTGATAAATTTAATGAATTACAATCTCAAGTATTAAGAAAAACAATGATTCCTCTAAAGTTGCTTAATTTATCCACTGAAGAAATATGGGCTTTTTTAGATGGTAAAAAATTAAGGGGAAGGTCAAGAAGCACTTTAATTTTTAAGAATAATACTACTCCTCAAATAGCTCAGCTTCTTGGTTTTATTATTACAGACGGTTCTTTGTCATCTACAGAAGGAAGAATTAAATTGTGCCAAAGAGAGTCTGAGTTAACTCGTGAATATCTTGATATTATTAATAGAGAATATGACTCTAAATTTATACATAATTTTAATGGAAAGGAGACACATGTTGGAAGTATACCTCTAAGATATATTTTACATAAGTATTATGGAATTCCATTGGGTAAAAAGGTAAGGACTGTTGAAGTCCCAAAGCAAATTATAAATTCGAATAATGAAGATGTCTTGAAGAGTTTTATCGCAGGTCTTTTTGATGGAGATGGTTATGTTCAATATTATTATTTGGAGAATAAAAATTTAGATCATGTAAATTTTTGTATCTCTACTTCATCACATAAATTAGTTGAGGAATCAATTAATATTCTTGATAGATTGGGAATAAAATGTTCTAAACTTGTAAGAAAAGATGACAAGCGAATGACTTTACAAACAAGTGGATTTAGCAATTCCCTTATTTTTTATCAAAAAGTTATTCCATTAATATTTCATAGAAAGAGAAGACAAACTGCTGAAAAAGTATTTTCTAGTCAAGATTTTATTGGCAAACTTATGGTTCCTTTAAATGGGCTTTTAAAAGAGCTCTTTAAGAGAATAATAAAAAATGGATTAAATAATAAACTTCTTGAGTTGGACTTAAAAAATAAGTATATTAAATCTAATAGAAGCATAGAAGCTTGGACTTATCCTTCTAATAAAGGAAACATGAGGAGCATATATGTTTATAAGGCTTGCGAATTATTAAAAGTTAATCCCGATTTATACCTTCCTGAAAATCAATTAAACCTAATCAAAAAAACAAAATGGAGTTAAGAGATAAGTTAGAATTGCTCAGATCTGGAAAGCTAACTGCTATTCAGAATGTAACCTCTTTTTTAGATAAGATTAAGCAATTTAATTTTTTGGTTAATGCTCTTATTGATGTTAGGCCCGATATTGTTCTAAAAAGGGCCAAATTTTTGGATGAAAATAGAGAAAAATTAAAAAATGGAAAATTATTTGGTCTTTGTATTGCTGTTAAATCGGCAATTAATGTTAAAGGTTATAAAATTTCCTGTGCTTCTGAAACACTTAGAGATTATATTGGTCCTTATAATGCTACGGTGATAAATAAAATAGAAGAACAAGGTGGAATCATTATAGGGATGGCTAATTGTGATGAGTTCTGTTGCGGTTGGACTGGAGAGACTTCTGCTTTTGGAAAGACTCATAATCCTGCCGTTCCTGACCATGTTCCTGGAGGTTCTTCTTCTGGAAGTGCTGCTGCTGTTTCTGCAGGTTTTTGTGATATGGCTTTGGGAAGTGATACTGGCGGTTCTATACGTGTGCCTGCGTCTTTTTGCGGGGTTGTTGGTGTTAAGCCTTCTTATGGATGCGTTTCTCGTTATGGGTTGATAGATTTGTCAATGTCTCTTGATCAGATAGGGCCTGTTGCTAAAAATGTTTCTGATTCTATGCTTTTACTTGATGTTATAAAAGGAATTGATGATAAAGATACTACGACTTTTGATTCTAAGCATTTGAAAGTTGAAAAAG
>JBBTAL010000161.1:0-1979 GCA_038044225.1 Nanobdellota archaeon | reverse complement strand
AATTGCCTCTTTCATATTTGATGTTTGTGAAAAAAGTATTTAAAGCTTATTGATGGTCATTATCAATAACAATGGTTGAAAAGCGTGAGACTAAACAGAAAAAAGCAATAGAACTCGCCGTGGGAAAGATAAATAAATTCTTTACGGCCGAAGAGCTTCACGAGAGACTCAAAAAAGACAACCCTACTTTAGGGATAGCTACGATTTACAGATTTTTGAAGGAATTGCAAAAAGAGAGAGTCATTCACACTTATGTTTGTGATAGAAGGAGTCTTTATTCTAAAAAGGAAATGAATCATTCTCATTTTATTTGCGAGTCGTGTGGAATGAAGAAACATCTCCATCTTGATAAAATAGATTTTCTTAAAAAATTAGTTGATGAAGATGTATGTCATGTGCAGATAGAGATTAGTGGTATTTGTTCTGATTGTAAGTTGAAGAATTTGAAACATTGAGAAAATTTACTTCATTCAACTTTGCAGGTTGGGATTTTTATTTCAGATAAATATATAAATGAACATGACTTTTGGAGTATATGTTTGGTAGTTTTGTTAATGTTTGGACTGTTCTTTTGGTCGCTGTTGTATCTTTTGTATTGGGGTTTTTGTGGTATGGGCCATTGTTTGGCAAGATGTGGATGAAATTGTCTAAAGTTTCTGCGATGCATGTTGCTAAGAGTAAGAAGGAAGGAATGGTTAAACCTGCTATTTTGAATTTTATTGGAACTTTTGTAATGGTTTATGTTTTTGCAGGGTTTATTTCTTTATTAGATGTTGTTAGTGCTATACAAGGTGCGGTTTTAGGATTTTGGATATGGCTGGCATTTTTCGCTTCTACGACTTTGCTTGGAGGAGTTTTATGGGAAGGCAAATCTTGGAATTTGTATGTGTTTAATGGGCTTTACTGGCTTGTTAATTTGATGTTAATTGGATTTTTGATTGTTGTTTGGAGTTAGAGAATTTCTAGTATAAATAAGTTTAAAAGGGTGTTAGTTGCTTTTATTTTATGGACATTGATGTTGAAGAAGTAAGTAGATTTTTTGAAAGTTATCGAGAAGTACCTATGCCTAGAACAGTTAGAGAACTTATTTTAGATAAGTGTATACACCTTAAATCTGGTCAGCTTGAGAGTGGAGTTCTTGAACTCACTGCTTTGAGAGATATATTTGCTCCCGAAATTGCTAAAAAGTTAAGTGATAGATATGGTGCAAATAATATGGAAGTGCCCACTCTTAGAATAGTAAAGACTCCTCAAAATTTTGTTTATGACCTAAATACTGGTGAATATTTAGGCAAATTTGATGTTAAGTCGAGATAGTTTTATAATATATATTCTCTTGGGTATTTGATGAAAGAATTCGAAACAAAAGAGGAAACATTTCAATATATTAAAAATAAATTTCTTTCTGATGATGTTGTAGGTATTGTAGTTGTTGGTTCTACTGCTAAAGGAAAAATTAAAAACTTTTCAGATATTGATGTAGTTGTTTTTAATAAAAAACTATTGAAGCCATATTATGAATTATGTTTAATTGAAAATAAATTAGTCTTAATAACTGCTTATTTCTATGATTTTGGGAACAAGATAGAATTGCCTAAAAATGGGAGAATTATATATGGAGATTATTATTCTCAGATTGAACCTAAAGGCAATTTAAATTATAATGATGCGGAAAGAATAAAGAGAAATAATCAAATGTTTATTGATGGGCTTTTTAAGTTTTTAAGGTCCAAAGATAAAAAATATATTGAGTGGATTGAAAAGTATAGCCGATTCTGATATAGAAACATTTTAAAGCAGTTTTAGTTAATTGATTTTGGTTGCGGGGGTAGCAAAGCGGTTAAATGCGCAAGACTTAAGATGTCGCTTCCCCATTAGGAGAAGTAGCTAACGAGATGTAAGTCATCTTGTGGCTTAGTGCCTTCGGAGGTTCGAATCCTCCCTCCAGCATTAATATTATAGTGCAATGCGGGAGGGAG
>JBBTAL010000160.1:0-1008 GCA_038044225.1 Nanobdellota archaeon | reverse complement strand
TGGAAAAAAAATTAAATCTTGAGTTAAAGACATATGAAGAAAACAAGCAGAATTTGTTAAACTCAGATAGAGGTAAATTTGTTTTGATTAAAGGCGATGCTATAATTGGAACTTACGATACTTATGATGATGCTATAAAAGTTGGAATTGATAAATTTAGTAATAAGTCTTTTTTGGTCAAACAGATATTAGAGGTTGAACCTACAGGCAATTTTACATCTAATCTGATAAAGATAGTTTCACCATGCCTTCAGTAACTATTAGTTCTCCAGATTTATATAAAGAAGGGCCTATTTTAGAGGTTCATTTTCTTATTCCTCTAGAACTTGAAAAGAAACTTAAAGAAGAAGGAAAAGAAATTCCTTCACCAGTGATTGTAAAATCATTAATTGATACTGGAGCTTCAAACTGTGTTGTTAAGAAAGAGATACCTGAACAGCTAAGATTAGAACCAACAGGGGTTATAAAAATAAATACTCCTTCAAGTAAAGAACATGAATGTTATCAATATTTTATGCGGATGGTAATTCCTACTCATGGCTTAATTTATCAAGGTCCTTTTATAGGAGCTCCTTTAGATGGACAAGAAATTAGTGGACTTATGGGAAGGGACTTGCTTAAACATAGCATTTTAATTTATATTAGGTATAATAATCAATTTACTTTAAGTATGGCTTGAATAAATTAGATTTAAATATACGCTTATTTTTGACTATATATGTTTGACATTAAGTTCTTACGCGAAAATCCTGAAGCTGTTAAAGAAAACATAAAAAAGAAGTTTAAAACAGATAGACTTAAACTGGTTGATGAGACACTTTCTAAAGATAAAGAATGGCGCGAGCTTAAGGGGCAGGTAGATAATTTACGTGCTTCTCGAAACAAGATTTCTAAGGAGATTGCTGATGCTAAGAAAGCTGGAAAAGATGCTAAGAAATTGCTTAAAGAAGCTGGACAGATTCCTGAAAAAATAGAAGGGCTTGAGAAAAAGATGTATTCTCTCGAAGA
>JBBTAL010000159.1:0-3893 GCA_038044225.1 Nanobdellota archaeon | reverse complement strand
AACCTCAGTTCACACCATCCGTGCATATAAACCAAACTCAAAAACGTTATTTAAAGATTGTTAATGAATAAAAATTAAAGATTATCTGAAAAATAAGATTATAAACTATGAAGAAAAGATTAAATAGACACTTCTTCAACGAAATTTATGAGATTACTTGCAGGACATGGTGATTGTTATAAATCAAGAGAAGAAATAGTTAAAGAATTAGAAACTTCAAGAGTAAATGGGAATTCTTTTTTACTCGTTTTTTCATTTACAGAAGTAGATTTAGATTATTGTCCATCTGAAGAAATACCTGGAAAAAGACTAGATGAAACACCTTTAGATAGCCCGATTGGAGAAAGACGTCACGAAATTTTTAGATATGTAAAACCAGGAGAAACTCTAGCAGAGGCTATTAAAAGAGAAGAAGACCCTCGAATTGATTTTGTTCTTAACAGAGTTTATAGAATTCCAACAGAAGGTGAAAGAGTTACAACAAATAGTCTAGAGAGATATCTAGTTCCTAAACCCCGAGAAAGTACTAAATAATAGAATTGTAAAATTTCCAATCATCTTAAAGTTCAAATCCATCCGCGCGAACGCGCCCGATAGGATTTGAACCTACGACCTGCTGATTAGAAGTCAGCTGCTCTATCCAGGCTGAGCTACGGGCGCAATATACTTCAAAACAAAACAAAAAATTCCTTTTAAATCTATCCAGACTGAGAAAATTGAGGTGCTTCATAAATACGGGAGTTAACAACTACCACATCATGTATACTCTGAACAAACTCGTAACGTATCATAACTTTAGGTACATTTATAGGTGCCTTACTATCCACTACAACCATTAAACCATAAATTCTATTATCTACAATCATTACTTCATAAACTCTACCCAATTTCATCCCATTATCCGCATAAACATCAAGTCCCCTAAGATAACTCAAAAGTCCCTTCGTATTCTTGAATGGTCCTTTAGCAAAATACCAATATGTCACGATCAAAAGAATAATACTAACAATCAGTAAAACAAACGAAAAAGTAAGACGTCTTAATATAATATCAGTCACAGCTGTAAAACCAGTAATAGTAGGATTTCTATCCACGAAAGTATCTGGAATTTCATCATCATCACAAATATTATTTCCATTGGTATCCAAACAACAATCTTGCCCATATCTTATGTAAGGAGATAAACAAACAACTCCAGGAGGAGTTACAATAATATTTCCACTAACAGAAGAGCCAATCCTAGAACCTCCGCCACCGCCGGAACTTCCTCCCCCTCCAGAACCTCCAGTTTCCCCACTAGAAACAACTTCAAAACTATCAAATGCCATATCAGGTCCACCAACGTAACTAACCAAAGCGCGCAACCTATAAGTCCCTGCAGAAGAAGGAGAAGTAAGTGTCGCTGTCAAATTAACACTTCCCAAAGCAGGAACATAAATCGTCTGCTGTCCAGAAGTATAATTTATCGTTTCAGCTTCATTCGTTATCCAATAATCAGCTAAAAAGTTTTGCCCAATATCAATATTTTGATTTATTATTTCTATTATAGAATCAAAAGACGTCGAAGCACTAACGCTAGCAGGAGCATAAACGATGGTGTCAGCAGGTCCTCCGTATCCTGGAATACTAACTGAAGGAACATTTGAATAAAAGCTTAAAGAATTTACAACAGCAAGTCCTTGAGCGAAAGTATGAACTGTATTACTTGCTGCCTTAGAAACAATTACAGAATTAGCAAAAAATAGAGAAGAACCAGAACTCAAATTAAACAAGTAAGACGTAGAATTAATATCTGTATCAGTAAATACTACATTCAGCAAGTCCTCGCCGGCATTATAAACTGTAGAAGAAACGTTAAATGTAACATTCAAAGAAGTTTGAGACATATATTGAATATTCTTCAAAATCAAAAGGAAAGTAGTTTCAGTTATTCCAGGAACTGAAACATTGATTGATGTAGAATTAGAAAAAATAACAGAATTGCTAAATGAATCTATTCCAGTAGCAAGAGAACTAGTAAGAGTAATATAATATGTGCTGTTCTGTCTTGTAAAATATTTTACATAGCTTGTCAAAAATTCAGAACCACTGCTCAAGTTCCCAACCGCTATCAAAGAGCCATAATCCAAATCAGTAATATTACTATTCAAAACACTAGAGCCCCCAGCATTTATCATTCGCAGACTCACATTATATCCTATACTGGAAGAATTAATTGAATAAACAGAAGCAATCTTATCTAGAACAATATTTCCAGGAGAACCAACAGCAAAAGAATCAATACAAGTAATATTAAATCCACTATATGTAGAAGAAACATTCAAAACATAACTCCCAACAGAAAGATTACTCAACTCATGATGATATGTGCCTATTAAAGAAGTAGTAAGAATATCAGACCTAACAACTCCAAGAACAGAATTACTAACGGTGCTGTTTATCAAAGAGCCATTCAAGCCAACATTATTCAAGATTAAATTTCCATCAATAAGCAAAAGAGCCCCATGCTGATAAGGCCCTCCAATCTCACAAGTCAAAGCAATAGTATTAACTCCAAAAGTAACACTGGAAGAATTAACATTTCCAGCAGAATCGTTCGCATAAACAAAAACAGTTTGTGTTCCAATTCCAAAACTCCTATAAATAGGAGAAGAATATGTTTCATTTCCACTTCCATTAAAAAACCAAACGTTCGAAGCTCCAGTAGAACTAATATTAATCAAAATACTATTATTGTTGAAATAACTTATATTCTGAGGGCTAATTATTGAAACCCAAGGAGCGGTAAAGTCCAAAGTTATATTCCTAGTCTCAGTATTATTCAAATTTCCAAAATAATCATAAGCACTAGAGTTAAAGAAATAAATTCCTTCATTAAGAGAACTGTAATTAACAAAGGCAGGAGATACCAGAGATGTAGTCTGATTTATTAAAGAAGTAGAATTATACAAATAAATAGTAATATTTGCCAAATTATTATCTGAGGCAGTCACATTAACTGTAAAAGATGAAGAAGAAATAACAACTCCGCTAACAGGAGTAGGACTAACAAATTGAATTTCAGGAATAATAGAATCAACTGCAAAAATAACGGCAGAAAAACCAACATTCCCTGCAGAGTCGTTAGCATAAACTCTCCAATTAGAAACACCTTGTCCGGAGTTCAAACCAGTAACATTCGCTCCGCAAGAAACACTAACATTTACCAATCCATTATTTGTAGAATACCAACAAGATTGCAAATTCAAATCAGACACGGTATAATTCAACACCGTTTGTATAGAAGAATAATTTGTATTATTCAAAGGATAAATAATAGAAATATTAGGAGAAATAACATCTGGAGCAACAACTACATTAACAAACCATGTTTCAAATGAAGAAGTATAATTTTGAGTTTCAATATAAATAGTAGTTATATTAAACAAACCAATTTGTGAGAAATTAGTCAAATTGCTCAAAGAGTTTCCCTGATTAATCAAAGAACCATTATTATACAAACTAATAACAGATTCTCCACTAATCAAGCTACTATTAAGATAAATTGAAGTTCCCTGAAAAACAGTAATATTAGAACGAGAATTATTAACAAATGTCGCAACAGAGCTCAAACCTTTAGTAACATTTAAATAAAAAGATAGACCAGTAGAATTAGATGTATAATTCTGATTTCCAGTAGCATTTACAAAGTATTGGTAAAATCCAGAACCAAGAGTAACATTTAAACCATTTGAAAGAGTCACATCAGTACCATCTCTAAACAAAGCAATAGTTCCAGCAGAAGAAACAGCCGTAACATTTACTTGTTTAGGATATTGAACACTCAAATTTGAGTCAACTCCATTCAAAGACAGATTAAGAGTTATACTCGCCAGTGTAACATTAACAAAATA
>JBBTAL010000158.1:2768-7059 GCA_038044225.1 Nanobdellota archaeon | reverse complement strand
TCATACCTCGAAAAATGGGGTTGTGAATTATATTTTAAAGGAACTCCTTGTTGAGTTACATTTTTTAATCTTTGAATTGCCTTAGAATTAATCAAATCAATTAAAACAGGCGCGGTTATTTCAAATTCTCCATAAACAACATCTTTAATTTTCATACTTTCACCTCAACTTTATTATCAACAACTTTCTCTTCATCACTCAAAGAACTAAAATCAAGAACTTTAAGCTCATGAGTCTTTATGTTAAACACAGGCACCTTACAAGGGTCTGGGATATTACCTATTTTCTCTTCAAACTCAGTCTGAGCCTGCCAACAATTTCCAGTCAAAATCAAAGTTCCATTATATCTCTCAATATCTAATCTATGAACTTCTCCAGTACACATTATATCAGGCACTTCAGAAATAACTAAAGGATCTCTGTCAATATTTGGAACATAAACTATCGAAGCAGAAGCTCCATGACTCGGAGCAAAATGTCTCCTCTTCAACATATGCTTAACCGCTTTAGCAGGAGTTCTATGGGCCTTAATTAATCGCAGTTCTTCAATATTATTAATAAATGTATGAATACTTGCCCCATGATACATTTGAACCTTAAACTCCTTACCTTTCTCAATCAACTTAACAAGACAAGGATTAGGAACCAAAACAAGATTTGAAATTTCATACATGGCCCCGGCGTAAGTCTTGTCTAATATCGGTTGAGGTTCAGGAACTCTCGAAGCATCGTGCTGTCCAGGACACAAAAACATAGTTATTCTAGAAGGAACTCTCTTAAGATAACTAGCAAGAGAATCATATTGTCCTTTCAAACTCTTAATTTCTAACAAACGTTCCTGCCCCGGAAAAACTCCAACACCATCAACGGTATCTCCTACAATAAAAAGATATTTTATTTTATTAGCCAATTCATCCCCTCCATTAAGCCATTCAATAAATCTCTCAAATTCAGTCTTCAAAAATTTAAAACTCCCAACATGAATATCTGATATAAACGCCAATCCGCAATCCTCATCAAACTTAGTCTTCTGTAAAACAAAAGAATCTGGAAAAAATATCTCATATCCCATTATTAATTCATTACTCCCAGAACAACGAACCGCAACAGTTTCATCAAGCTGTAATTCTTCAGCCATCTTAAAACAACTACTCCCTAACTTAAATACAACATTAGTTTTACCAGTCATATCCTCAAAAACAGCAATTAAATTTTTCTTCTTAGTGTACCTTTTCTCACTAACCATTCCTATAATTGTAAACTTCTGTCTAGTATTAGAAATCTTATTTATAGAAATCAAATTATCTAAATCCGTGCGTCTTAAAATAATATTTTGAATTTCCTTATAACGAGCCCTAAAATGCCCTACAAAATCAGCAACCTCTATCTTCTTATCACAAGTAGTATTTGCATAATGAACTGTATAGTCCGGTCTAACTTTTAGTTCTTCTTTTTTATTCTCTTTTTTAATCTCATTAACAGAATCTCCAATATTAATCTGAATTCCTAATTGAATAAATATGCTTAGAACTTTAGATTGAATTCCTTCATTTAATCCCTCAACAAAATTCTTAGAAAAAACAACATTCTTAGTAAGAGAAGTTCGCGTAATCATTTTCTGCCCAGAAGCATATTCCAAACTATCAAGCATCTTTCTTATCACTAAAGGATCATTCACACTACTAAGAGCATCAAATATTTCTTTATCTAATAACAGTCCTTTTTCTTTCAATATCTGAAGAAGATTCAAATTCATATAATTAAATATTTAAAGCAATTTCCAAAATCTCCTTCGCTTTTGGTTGCAAATTTTCAGGTACCATCAGCTTAATCTCTCGAGTCCTTCCCATTCTTCCTCTACTAACAACATCCACATTAATCAAACCCAACATATCAAACTCTGCAATTATATCTGAAACCCTTCTCTGAGTCAAAACCTCTACTTTAGTCTTCTGACAAAATTCCTGATATTTATTATAAACTTGTCCCGTAAATATTTCTTTTTTATTATCAATATTAGTTAAATTTAATATACTGTAAAGAATCAACTGATGTTGCCTAGGCTCATTCTCTATAATATCCAACATCTTATCTTTCTCAATCTTCTGATTTGCTTTATCTATAAATTCCATAGTTAGTTTCTTAGAATGCTCTCTTTCAGCAAGCTCCGCAGCAACACGCAATAAATCAAGAGCACGCCTAGCATCTCCATGCTCACGAGCAGCAAAAGCAGCACATTTAGCAAAAACACCTTCATCTAAAACATCATCAACAAACGCACCTTCAGCACGTTCACGCAAAATATCCTGCAATTGTAATGCATTATAGGGTGGAAAAACAATCTCTTCTTCCCCAAGCGAACTTCTAACTCTAGGATCAATATTATCCATAAAAGTAAGATTATTACTTATCCCAACCAAACTAATCTGGGCGTTTTTCAACTCAGAATTCAAACGAGTCAAATTATATAAAAAACCATCGGATATTTTCTTGACGGCTTGATCTATTTCATCCATAACTATCAATATAAGCTGTTTCTTTCTTTCAATAATCTCAATAAACTTAGAATAAACAGCATCCGTAGGCAAACCCGTAGCAGGAACACTTTCCCCAAGAGAAGATATAATCTCTGCAAGAATTCGATATTCTGTATCTGCAACTTTCTTAAGTTTACAATTAATATAAACAACCCTAAGATTATCTCTTCCAGCGTCAGTAACTCTCTTCAAAATCTCCTTAGTAACGTACTGAACAGAAAGCGTCTTGCCACTATTATGAGAAATTATCCCATTAGCTATAAAGTTATGATTATTCGGAACAGTTAAATCATAAACAAATGGTTCGTATGTTTCTTCTATTTTAACAATATTAGAAGTCAAATAACTACTGTTATTCAAACCCATATTCTTAACATATTTATTTAACATATTTTTCAATTTTTCTTGTTTTTCCAAACTATAGAATCCAATTTTATGATAAAACTTAGTTAAATTTTCTTGGTTGCTTATTGAAAGCCTATAAGAATCGAAATATCTCCCATTTAAACTTGTTTTCTTATAACTAACCCTGCAAGTAATACCCTCTTGATGTAATAAACAAGAAATTTGTTCCAATAATTTCTTAGAATTAGAATAATATTCGACTAAATAAGTTTGTTGACTAACCGTCCCGTCTCCAGAAAATAAGGCTTTTAAAAATTCTCTTTGAACAACATTTGAAGATTCTAAAATAATAGAAGGCACCTGAACAATAGCGCTTTTATCTCCAAAAGGAACCCCATAAGAGTTCAAGGTTCCACAAACTTGTTGAGAAACAGCCTGAACATGCCTACATCTATCTTTTAGATATTGCATAGAAGGAGTACAGGTAAATAATTGACTCAAATCCCTTTGAACCATCCCTAATAAATCATCGTCCTCGCTAAAATATCTAAATCTTTGTTTATTAGAATTGTAAAAATGACCTCTTGAGTCTTTACGAACTCTCTCTTGTTTATTCAAACTACCATCACTAATAGCAAAACCTAACAACCGAGCCAACGCAAGAGGGACTTCTTTTGTATTAACAGAGGGCAAATCATATCCTATAACTAAATTATCATTTATTTGTAATTTATCAGCCTTCTTCCATTCCAGAGAATAAGTAAGCAAAGGATGGTCTTTTGTAACAATTAATTCATATCCATTATGAAGAGTAACCTTCAAAAGTTTATCCTTATTTTCAAATCTCAAAAATATAAAATTACTCCATTCATATTTCTTATCTTTTATATTAAAACTCAAAACTTTATCATTTTTATGATTTACATCTTTTATCTTCTTCCAACCATTGTTTGTATAAACTAAACTATCTCCTGCGATACAACCAGTTTTGCCATAAATGAATAAATTACTTACTCTCTCACCTTTCAATGCCGGAGCAAGAATAGAAGCAACTGCCTCTATTTGAGAAGTTCTATGAGGTATTGTTTCAGGGGTATAATTTATCTGCAAAACACTTTTATTCTTAAAAATACTACCTCCAGCATACGAATTAAAAATATTATCTAAAGCCGAAACCATCATAACCTCTTCATCCTTCAGAAAAGAGATTTATTTAAATATATCGCCACCCCAACCCCTACTTCCTATGAAAAACCCCTATTGACACGACGATATAATTAAAATAAATTAAGCGAACAATCAAACACACAGACACCACCATTTCCTATGCAAAACAAGTATTAAACTAAAATAATATGATTAATTAATAATAATAACATAATAACTAAATATAACTTAATTAGTAATAA
>JBBTAL010000158.1:0-2668 GCA_038044225.1 Nanobdellota archaeon | reverse complement strand
TATGATTAATTAATAATAATAACATAATAACTAAATATAACTTAATTAGTAATAACTAAATATAACTTAATTAGTAATAAATAAACTAAAACTATATTCTATAATATATAGATTAAGATATCTATATCAAAACATATATTTTATATTATAATACACAACAATACATATAATATAATATATATAATATAATATATATAATATATTATATAAATATTTATAAAAGAAAAATTAAAAAAACAAAATCCTCTTCCTTATTTAAACCTAACTACTATCTCCATACGAAATCAAGGGGACAGGGGGGTAAAACATAAATTTAACCAAATAACAACACATTTATAATTAAACGAACTTACAAATATCTATTATCAAAATCTCTTAATAAATAATAACCTCAGAATACTTCTATAACTCTTATTAAAATAACCCTTATCAACCCTTATCAAGACATAAAAAGTCCCCTTGTAACTTCGTGAGGACTTTTGGATGCTCAAAGTGCTCGTACGCACTTTGACATAATAATCTTTAAATACTTAACACATATAGATGCAATATGAATTTAAACAAAAAACCACTAAGAGAATTTATAGGAAAGCCTGTTGTAACAAAAGAAGGCAAGCGTCTTGGCCTCGTGAAAGACATAACATTCGAAACACGAACAGGCGAGCTAATACAATTATTAATTAAAGATCAAACACCTTATCTAAAAAGCTTAAATGTAGAAACAAATACATCTAAAGAATCAGTAATTCCATACAACTCAATCATTGCAGTCGCAGACTTCATTGTAGTCTCAGAAGAAGATTTAATTTAAATGTTCTAACCATGCTTTTATTTTTCATAACACTATAGTTTTTAATTTTATATTTTTTAAATAAATTTCTACTTTCTCCACATTTTATCAAAGTGCGCGAGCCATACTTTCCCGTGCTTCAAATTTAAACGATTTTATTACTTTATCAAGCGTATCCGAATAATTGCTTCCAGTACGAACTCTGGATTGAATTAAATATCCAATACCTTTATGAAACGAAGATATTAATCTTCCGCAAACCTCAGACCCGGCATAACTATAGTAAAGTGTATTTTCTTCCCTCAAATCAAATGGATTGGAATACCATGGAATTTCAATTATCTGTTCAAACTTAATTGATGGAGGCATTCTCTTTAAAGCTTCGGAAAAATCATCTAATAATAATTTTCTACCATGTTTGAAAGACAATTCTTCCCCTTCTAATTTACCAGCAGATATACTAATATCCCCATTTCTATCCAAAGACTCATAAGTAACATTGCTTCCTATAATAAGGGAAAACGGCTTTCTTCTCCGCCTTATCCACCCATCAGGTATTTCCAGCGAATATCTATATCTTCTGCTTTGGTATCTCATATACCTGGCTGTTCTTTAAGATATTTATCTGTTTTGTTCAGCCAGCATTCATTTTTTTTCATTAATAAAATGCCAGTTTTTGACTATATCCTCTAAAGATTGTGAAGAATCTGGAAATCGATTAGTGTATGCAAAAACAATTTCATATGCTCTCGACCCTCTGTGCACCAGCATATAATTAGTAATTAATTTTTTATTTCCCTTAGACACATCTACTATGTACTTTCCTTGCAATCCATTTTCGTCGCCAACTTTAATTGTAGCTAAAGAGCCTTCCACCCACCCCCATTTATCTCTCTCAACAAGGAGCTGTTTTGATTGAGCAAATTCACCTTCTAGAGTGCCAGTTACCGGCAGCCATCTAACTATAAGAGACGCAAGCTCACTTTCATCTTTCTCATACCTTCTAAAAAACTGATCTACTCCTGTTTTTGGCAATTCGATTTTTCCTTCTGGATTTATCAAATTAGAGGGACGCAGAATATATGTCCATCCTTTTTCTGTTATTGCAGGAATCCTGTATCCTCCTTCCGGTGATTTAAACCATTGGGAAACCACTTTATCCTCTTCTGTTTTCTTCGTTCTAGTTGCATTGTCTTCAAATTTAGGGTTTGTCTCAGCAGATTTTTTGGTTAGTTGTGTTTCTTCTAAAAATGGTGACCAAGAAGGAGATACATCATCAACAGAATTACTTGTCAACCTCCTTTGATTGTTCCCGTCAGAATCCATTATATAAATTTCTTGATTTCCATCTCTTTTTGAAGAGAAAGCCATCTTTTTTCCATCAGGAGACCAAGACGGGAAACTATCATCTGCAGGATTATTTGTTAGTCTCCTCAGATTCCTTCCGTCTGCATCCATTACACAGATTTCTAAATTATCCTCTCTCTTTGATGTAAACGCTATCCACTTTCCATCAGGAGACCAAGACGGATTCCAATCATCCGAAAGATTATTCATCAATCTTCTTTGATTGCTCCCATCTGCATTCATAACATAAATTTCTCGGTTCCCGTCCCTGACTGAAGAAAAAACTATCTTTTTCCCATTCAAAGACAAGGAAGGTTCCCAATAACCTACCGCAGAATCATTTGTTATGTTTCTTTGATTGCTCCCATCTGCATTCATAACATAAATATTAAGTCGTAGATTTCTGAATGACTGAAAAAATATCTGTTTTCCATCAGGAGACCAAGACGGGTAAATATCGCTGGCAGGATTATTTGTTATGTTTCTTTGATTGTTCCCGTCAGAATCCATTATATAAATTTCCACATTTCC
>JBBTAL010000157.1:0-2681 GCA_038044225.1 Nanobdellota archaeon | reverse complement strand
AAATTAAAAAAATGTTCTGTTCCATATAAAATGATATGTTCCTTTAAAATCTCATTTCCGACATTAAGTCTTTTTGGATTAGACCACATGTTCAATAAACCATTTTCTGTAATTATATTTATGTCGCAATTATATGGAGTTAACTGATTTTTTACCTTTCTTTCAAAATAAGAATAATCAAATTGTTCCGGAATAACAAATAACAAATCAAAATCTGATTTGATTGAAGTTTTCTTAACTTGACTTCCAAAAAGTAAACAAATTATATTTTCATGAAGATTGATAATTCTTTTATAGATAATTTCAAGATTTTTATTCTTTAAATGATTTTTTAATTTTTCAAATTCAACAATAATGTAATTTAATCTAAATTTAGTAAAATCAACTTTAGCAACTCTGCTGTTTCCAATCTTTTCTAAATGAAGATTATCTGTGTCTGCTAAAGAATTAACTGTTCGGTATGTCTGAACATATTTCTGATTGAGTTCTTTAGAGAGTCCTTTAATAGTGTAACTTTTAGTAAAATCGCTGAATAAGAGTTTCAATACTTTAAGTTCATCTTTCTTTAACATTTTTGTTATAATTATATAACATTTATGTTATATAAGCTTTTCTATCACTATTTTGATATTAGCCCATAATAATTTTCTGCTCAAAAAAATAAACATTTATCCTAGACCTGCTAGGGCGTCATCGATTTCTGCTAGGACTTTGTCATCTGTGTCGATTACACGGCCGTTTTCTGATAATGTGTCTGAATTGTCTTCATTGATTTCTTCTGAATTTTCTGATAGATCATCTGAATCTCCTGACATGAACCAGACTAAACCACCAATGATTACTAAAGCGACAATTATCCAGATTAAGATTTTCATTGTGCTGTAACCTCTCTATTGGCCATTACTTCTCTAAATTCTTTTTTGAATTCTTGTATTTTAGGCACGATATCTGAACGTTTTGCTCCAGATAGGATAAGTTTCTTTATTTCCACTATTTTTGTAACTAGGCTTGTTGCTTGGTCTGTTGTTATCTTGCCTTGTTCTTGTTTTGCTTCTATTTTTTCTTGTAATTCGTATAATAAAAGGACTACATAATTTCTTTTTGTTTCATCTGGGGCTGCTCTAAAAGTTCCGCCAGCGTTAATGTTGATACCAGATTCTTTTAGGAAGCATTTTTTCTTTTCAACGGCGTTTGCTGAGTTGAAACATTTTGCTGAATTTTTGTAAAATTGTCTGCACCTTTCTTTCTTTTCATCTGCTGAACTTCTGCATGCTTCTTCTATTGCATCTACGGCTTCTCTTATTGCTACTTCTTTGTTTTCAAAACGGCATTTTATTCTGTCTTTTAAGGTTTCTTTGTCTTCGCATGTTGTTGCTGTGCCTTGATTGTTTGTTGAAGGTCTTCCAATACATATTGAATTTATGCAAGAACATGAAGTTGGAGGTGGTCCTGAAAATCCAGGGCAAGGGTTTGCAGAAGTACAAACAGGAGTTGTAGGAGATTCTTGATTAATTGAATAACATTTATTAATAGCCTCTAAACTATCTCCGCAACAATAAGGCATTAGTTTTAAGACACAATCGCTATCTGTTTGACAGGTGTTTGTATTGCTTCTGACTCCTGCTGATGAAGAACCTGCCGCTAGGGCAAATGTTGAAAGAAGAATTAATGAGATTATGCTTACTACAAATACTCTTTTTATCATTGTTATTTTGATGGCTTTTGGATATTTAAGCTTTTAGAATAATTAATTCACTAATTCAGCATTCAGGAAATTAACAATAAAATCTTTGACTTCTGGTCTGTCTGCAAATGGGTTTTTTCCTCTTGAGTCATCTTTACAAAATGCAAAACCAAGAAAATGAGCTGCAATTGTTTCACAAAATTCTTCACTTATCGCAGTATTAGGATTCTCTCCTTTAAACTTATTATCTGGTAATCTATAAGAGGATGCATAATGAGAAATTGGATGGTGTTGCTCCGATAATCTTGAGAATTCTGTAATTGCTTCTAACCCACTAATTAATTTTCCATCTGGTAATCTTAGATTATGGTTCTCTAGATAAATTGCTGGTGGTACTACACTATGACCAATTTCGTGAACAAAACCTTGTCCTTGAATAATTCTTCTAACGCCTTTAGGTATACTATCTGGTAATTTATATAACCAAATATCTGCTGTCGGAATCCCAGATTCTTTCCAAGGCATATAGTCAATATAAGAAGGAATTATTGCTGTTGGAGAAAGAGCTTCACTTTCATCAGTTGTAGGCGTTAGTTTTCCTTCTGCTGATTGTTTGTCAAACCAAGTAGTTGGTTTACCAACAACTTTTCTTAGACTTGATCTTTTTCTGGCATTTTCAGGAAATAAATTAAATAATGCACCAAGTTCTCTTTTAGATAATTCGATGAGTTCTCTTCCATCAACTGAGTAAGGCAGATTACTTCCTGCAAAAAGTGGAGGTAGCATAATTCCCGATTTTTCATACCATTTGATAGTTTCTCTCATATCTAGCCCAGATTCCATAATATTGGACATTATAATTGCCTTTTAAACATTTTTATTCTCTTTATTTAGAAACTAACTTTTGGAACTGCTCGTTCTGCTTGTGCAATTTTAAGGAATTCTTTTTCATGCCTGTTGTATATGCTTGCGAACAATTTTCCAGGGAATGTTGTGC
>JBBTAL010000156.1:0-2980 GCA_038044225.1 Nanobdellota archaeon | reverse complement strand
GAAATTATTATTTCAGATGTGCTGACCAGCCTTGGCTTGGATTTAATGTTACTAGCGAGTCTACTTCATTTACAGACTCGAGAAGAAATGCTGCTACTGAGAGTAAAACTTATGAAATTCAAAGGACTACGACTCCTTTGAGTATAAGTTCCACGACGTTAAATGGGACTACTATTTACACCAGCAATCCGACTATTCCTGTGACTCTTGAAATTTCTACTGTTGGAGGGATTGATAGTGGAAAGGCATTTTGTAGTTATAGTTTAAATAACGGAAGATTTGTTGATTTCCGAGAAACGAGTTTGAGCACTCACAAACAATTATGGACTACTATGTTTGCAGGAAATCATAATGTTAATTTACAGTGTGTTGATAGAGCTTTCAATATGGCTACTGGAAATGTTCAATTTAGTGTTGTATTGGATAATACTGGTCCTTTGATAACTCGCGTTTATAATTCCGGGACTTCTTTGAATGTGATTACTAATGAGCCTTCAACTTGCGCTTATTCGACTTCGTCTTGTTCGTTTGATTTTGAGAATGGAACAATTATGACAGGTTCTAGTCAGGTGCATACTATGTCTTACAGAAATGGATTGACTTATAGAATTAAGTGTATAGATACTTTTGAGAATGTGGGGACTTGTTTGAGCGTTACTGGTGGATATTGAATATCAAACAAGTATTCTCACTACTCTCTTGCTCGATTCTCCTCAAAGTACTCACTGACTGATGTCATTGGTAACTTCAAAACAAGCATATTTTGAAGTGCTCGGAGACTCGCTACGGAGTAGAATATATCTCGTTCCTCTCTTGCTCGACCATCCTCACAGGCTCGGATACTCGCTACGGAGTAACGAGATGGTGGATATTGAATTTTGGATATTGGTAAAATTTGGTGTAAAAAGCTTTAAATAGTACAAAAGTATACTAAAATTGTACTATGAAGCAGATAATTAAAACAATATTGGTTGAATGGAAGGGGAAAAATATCCCTGTAGTAATTCCTAGAGATGTTAGTTTTCAAGATTATCTCGACATGAAGGTTAATAAGATAATTGTGTTAAATGGATTTAGAAGAGTTGGAAAAACGTATATTTTGTATGGTTTGGCTAATGAACTCCTCAAATTAAATTCTCGTGAGGAGGTCGTACAAATTAATTTTGAAGATGAGAGAATACCTCTGAAGACGGATTTTTTAAGTAGCTTGCTTCCGACAGCTGAAGAAATATTTAATAAAAAAATTAAGTATCTGTTTTTGGATGAACTGCATAATATCCCTAATTGGAGCAAATGGCTTAGAAGAACGTATGATAATAATGATATAAAGATTTTTGTTTCAGGTTCATCCTCTAGAATGTCTGAAGAAGAAATACCAACGGAATTAAGGGGGAGATTCTTAGAAGTTAAAATATTTCCTTTATCATTTAAAGAATTTTTAAGATTTAAAAAATTGAGCTTTGATTTTAAAACATTAGATTATTCTGAAAAAGAAAAACCTATAATCCTTAAGGCGCTTACAGAATATATTACTTACGGTGGTTTACCTGAGGTGGTGCTTGAAGAAGAGAACAAAAAATTGGAATTATCTCAATCTTATTATTCCACCGTTATAAAAAGAGATATAATTGAGAGATATAAAATAAAAAATGAAGAATCTTTAAAAGCCCTGCTAAAACTTCTTCTTGATTCAAAGGAATACTCTATAAGCAAAACTTATAATACTCTTAAAAGTTTAGGATATAAAATTGGAAAATCTACGGTGCAAACTTATATTTCGTGTATTGAAAATTCATATTTTGCATTTAGTTTACCCATTTTTTCTTATAAAATTAAAGACCAAATGCAATATCCAAAGAAAGTTTATTTTATAGATAATGTGTTCATTAATTCAATATCAACAAAATTTTTAGACAATTGGGGAAGACTTTATGAAAATATCGTTGCGATTGAACTAAAAAGAAGAAAGATAGAATCATATTATTGGAAAAATGTTGAAAAAGAAGAAGTTGATTTTATTGTAAAGGGAGATAAAAAAATAGAACAATTAATACAAGTTTGTTATGACATTACAGACAGAGATACAAAAAAAAGAGAAATTAGAGCCATATTAAAAGCAAGTAAAGAGCTAAAATGTGATAATCTGTTAATAATTAATCAAGATTATTTTGGTGATGAAGATGTTGAATGGTTTGGTATAAGAAAGAAGGTTAAATTCATTCCTTTGTGGAAATGGTTACTGGAAAACAATTAGTTTAATCTAGATTCATAAGATCATAATATCTAGAATTGCCTATATTTATAAATAAAACACATCTTTAAAGTGAATGAAGAGGTGCGTATTTAGCAGGGGTGGACAAGTAACTCTTTTTGTAATACTTGCTATTGTAATTGTTGCTGTCGTTTTCGTGATTTTTGCTTTCCCGCAAGTTAATGTTTTTTCTTCATCTGTAAATCCTGGAGCATATTTGAAAAGTTGTATTGAGCCTGAAATAAATAAAATTAAAGATGTTTTGAGCGTTCAGGGAGGGTATTCTAATCCAACTAATTATGCAATGTATAAAGATTTGAAATTACAATATTTGTGTTATACTTCTGAATTTTATATTCCTTGTTTGGTTCAGCAACCATTGCTTGTTAGACATATAGAACAAGAAATGAAAAGATATATTGAACCTCGAGCTAAACAATGTCTTGAAGATTTGAAGGACCAGTATGAAAGACGAGGTTATGATGTTAAAAGTGGAACGAGTGCCATTAATGTTAGTGTGGCTTCTGAAAAAATAATTGTGGAATTTATTGCACCATTGACTATTTCAAAAGAAGAAACGCAGACATTCCAGAAGTTTGCGGTTGGCATGGACTCAAAATGGTACAGCCTATTGATTACTTCTATAAATATAATTCAATATGAATCTATTTATGGAGATTCTGAGACAAGTTTATATATGTCTTATTATCCTAATCTTAAGATAGAAAA
>JBBTAL010000155.1:0-1096 GCA_038044225.1 Nanobdellota archaeon | reverse complement strand
TTCATTAAAGGAAAAACGCTAACTGAAATAGGAGCCATATTATAAGGTACTTTGAAAACCGTCTTTCCATCATCTTCATTTTTCTTTTCATAAAATAAATCAATAAGTGCATAAGTAGGTCTATCTGTCCCAAAAGCAATTTCTAAAATATGGGGTACGAAACGAGTTCCATCCTCACGAATCGCCTCAAGAACCACTCCAGACTCTTTAGAATGCTGTTTTAAATCATAATCTGTTCTATCATGAACTCCGCAAACTTCAACCCATCCATAATTATTTGTTTTAATTTCTATATCCCAAGCATCTGCAGCATAAAATGCTCTTTCATTAGGATGATGCTGTCTAATTCTTATTCTATCTTCAGGAATTCCAAATTTCCTAAACTGCATATAAGCCAACCATAAACACCAAGCATAAGCTTTAGTAGAAACTAATTTCTTTTTTAAAGCATTTTCAAGAGACATAGAAACAGGACTCTTTCCAGCATCCTGAAGAGTATAATCCCATAAAGGCAATTTCTCTTCTTTTACAGAATCAAATTTTTCCCAATTATCTTTTTCTTTAGGGTCTATAAACAACTGCCCTTCAGCCTGAGTAAATTCACGACCTCGTAAAACACTCTGCCTAGGAGAAATCTCATTTCTATATGCCTTACCTATCTGAAAAACACCAAAAGGTAACTTTTTCCTAAAGTATTGATACATTCTAATAAAAGGCAAATAAGTTACAGTAGCAGTCTCAGGTCTAAGAGAAGCATCCTGCCCAGCAACTTTAGTCTTCATCATTAAACTTTGTCTCTCGAGTTTATCAATAAAACGCCCAGAACAAGAAGGACAATTAATCTTTTTCTCGCGAATAAAATCAAGCAGTTTAGAATCAGAAAAACCATCCGCACTAACATCAAACTTTTCTTCAACAATTTTATCAGCGCGAAAAACAGCATTGCACTTACTGCATGTAATTATTCTATCAGAAAATGTTCCCAAATGCCCGGAAGCTTTCCATACTTTGTCAGGCATAATTGCAGGACCCTCTAACTCTCTAAAATTATTAAAATTAAATACGTGACGCACAGAATTCTCAACTTTATTCTTCA
>JBBTAL010000154.1:0-5137 GCA_038044225.1 Nanobdellota archaeon | reverse complement strand
GTATTTCATCTCCACTAGCTCGCCTTCGCTCACAACAGGAAGAGGAGCTGAAATATGAAAAAGTTCGTAAGAAGAAGCACATTGAAATTCAGCAGAATGGGTCGCAATAGGCCTAAATTACAGAGGTGGAGAAGAGCAGTCGGAAGACATAGTAAGATACGTAAAAATAGATTTGGTTATACTAAATCTCCTCGCATCGGATTTAAATGTGATAAGAGAGAATCTGGAAAAATTAAAGGTAAGATTCCTTTAATGATTAGCTCTATGTCTGATTTTAATTCCGTGAAGAAAGAGAATATTGTAATAATTGCACGAACCATAGGGGCTAAGAAAAAAATAGAATTTATCAAAAAGGCTCGTGATTTGAATCTACAAATTCTAAATGTGAAGAGTGCTGGAGGCGAAAATGGATTTAAGTAAAAAAAGAGCCCTTGTTGCTAGAACTCTTGAAATAGGAATAGGAAGAGTTATGTTTAATGTAAGTCGTATTGATGAAATAAAAAAAGCCATTACTAAACAAGATGTACGAGATTTAGTAGCGAATAAGTCTATATTTATCAGAGAAATAAAGGGTAGAAAAGTTAATACAGTTAGAAAAAGAAGAAGAGCTGGAAGTATCCGTATGCGTCCTAATTCTCGTAAGAGAGATTATATCATATTGACGAGAAAACTGAGGGCATATATTTCTGAAATAAGAAAGCATGGTTCAATAAATAATGAAGAATTTACTAAGATACGAAAGGGAATAAGAAGTAAGATATTCAAAAATAGGGCACATTTAAAAGAGCATATTCAAGTTATGCATAAGGGAGTTAAATAAAATGCAAGTAAAAAAAATTGATATTTTTAGACTTTCATTTTCTTTTGGAGGAATAAAATGAAAGGAATTCAACGCACCGTTAGAAAAAGAAGACTTGAAGGAAGGACAGACTATAAAGCTAGATTATATCTCCTTAAATCTGGAAAGCCTAGGGTAATATTTAGAAAAACAAATCGATATTTGCTTGCGCAGATTGTTGTCTCAGAAATTGCACAGGATAAAGTTTTAGTCAATGTAAGCACTAAAGATTTAATCCAATATGGTTGGCCTGAAAAATTAAGTGGAAGTTTGAAGAGTCTTCCTGCTGCATACTTAATGGGATATTTGCTTGTTAAAAAGTCTAAAAACATTAAGGAAGGAGTTTTGGATATAGGTCTTTTGACTCATGTTCCTAAATCAAGAATATATGCTTTTGTTAAGGGATTGAAAGATGCAGGTTTTGATATCCCTTGTAACGACGACGTTCTGCCCGGAGAAGATTTAATTAATAAAAAGCAAGAGACGGCAAAACTTATTAATCAATTAAAGGAGAAAATTATTTGACGATGGAACAACCAATTGTGGAAGATAAGGAAGAAGTTGGAATAACTTTAGATATTCCAGTAAGTGAAGAGGCGTTAATCATTGAAGAAATTAAAGAAAAACAAACTCCAGTTCATGTATGGAGTCCTAAAACTCAAATTGGGCGCGAAGTTAAAAGTGGAAAAATCAAGAGTATAGATGAGATTCTTTTGAGAAGAAAAAGAATTTTAGAACCTGAAATTGTAGACAGCTTAATTACTTTAGAAAAGGACCTTATGCTTATTGGACAATCTAAAGGTAAATTTGGCGGAGGTAAGAGGCGAGCTTGGAGACAGACACAGAAAAAGACAATGGAAGGAAATGTTCTTACTTTCTCTTCGATGGCTGTGGTTGGAGATAGAAATGGTCATGTTGGTCTGGGTTTGGGTAAATCTAAAGAAACATTGCCATCAAGGGAAAAAGCAGTAAGACTTGCAAAGCTGAATATAATTATAGTTAATAGAGGATGTGGTCATTTTGACTGTTCTTGTTCCGAACCCCATAGTATTTCTCATGTCGTTGAAGGTAAATGTGGTAGCGTAGTCATAAGATTGATACCTGCACCCCAAGGAACTGGTTTAGTGATTGGAGACGAGTGTAAAAAGATTTTGAGACTCGCGGGAATTAGAGACATATACTCTTATACTAAAGGATACGGACGTTCAACAATAAATTCTGCAACTGCGTGCATGGAAGCGTTGAAGAAAACTGGAGGACTATTATGATTGTAGTAATACGAATTTCCGGAATGGTTGATGTGCCTGAAAAAGTGGCTCATACTTTAGACCATATTAGATTGAGGAGAAAGTTTTCTGCTATTTTAATGCCTGAAACTATTGAAACTACTAAAATATTATTTAGAGTTCGTAGCTTCGTGGCTTTTGGAAAAATAAGCGATGAGATGCTTTCTAAACTTATTTCATTACGTGGAGAGTCTTTAAAAAAAATAAAAATTGATTCAAATGTCATTGTAAGGGGTCTTGAGAAAAAATCTCTTCGAGAGTTAGGTCTGAAACCTTTCTTTAGATTACACCCTCCAAGAAAAGGCATAGAAAGCAAAAAACATTTCGGAGTTGGAAAGGGAGTATTAGGGGATAATAAAGAGCATATTAACTTATTATTGGAGAGGATGTTATGAGTAAATTAAAAACAGCTTGGGCTTGTGAATGCGGTTCTATCGCTTATGGTAAACTGCCTCCGGAAGAATGTATTCGTTGCAGTGCTTCTGATTGCTTTATTGAAGCTGATGAAGAGCGGTTTGAATCTCTTGCTGATGAAAACTTAATAGAAGAAATTCGCGCTAAAGATTGGGGAGAGGACTAATGGCTTTGAGAGTAAAGAGACGCAGAAAATCACGCAGATTCAGAGGAAGTCATACTCACGGTCGCGGTTTTAAAAAGAAAGCTCGTGGAAGCGGTCACCGTGGCGGAGTAGGGATGGCTGGAACAGGAAAGAGAGGAGACCAGAGAAAATCAATGATTTTGAAAAACACATTGCCTGAATATTTTGGTAAAAGGCAGACAAGAATGGTTTATGGAAATAGATTTAAGTTAAAGACGTTAAATCTTGAAAGATTATCTTTTGATAAGATTAAAGATAAAGCTGATTATTCAGATTATAAGGTCGTCGGAGTTTTAACACAACCTGTAAAACTACACATTACTGCTGGCGCCGCAAGTGAAAGCGCAATTAAGTCTGTGAAGAAGCACGGTGGCGAGATAACGGTTAAAGATAAATGAGATTATTCTTATTTCTTGAATCACAATAATGTTTATAATAACTATTTGTACAAAATAATCATGGCAGATAAAAAGTTAAGATCTTCTGATGGCTCTTTAGAGGTTGAAATAAATCCGCAAGGAGAAATAATCATATCATCTCCTAGGGCACCTTCAATTCTAGTTTCTTTAGTCGACCATACTAATAATGGAATGGAGAATCCTCCCGAAGCAATTTATAGGATTGGAGCTTTTAATCCCAGATATAATAAGTCTCTGAATGAGGGAGATGTTTTTGAAGCATATGTGGGGGCTAGAGGAGTTTTGTTGGGAGATTCTGGAAGAAGGAGAATTATTGAGGATTATGAAAAATAAAAATCTTAAGCTATATCTTTAATTCAGGATTTTAAAGATATATTTTTATAAGAGCATTAATTACTTGTTTTATGTCGGTTCAACAAGAAGCAAAGAATAAAATACAAGAACTCGTTGAAAGATTCTCTATTGCTAGTAGAAATAAAGATTACATAAATGAACAGAATGAAGAATGGGTAAAATGGAATTATCTAGAACCGTTATTTGAAGCACTTGGTTGGAAACGTTCAGAGATTGTAAAAGAACAACGTGTTTTGAAAGGTAGAGCAGATTATATACTAAAAATAGGAAATGAAGAGGTTTTAGTTATTGAGGCTAAGAAGGTTGGAGTAAATTTAACAGAAGATGAGGGAAGACAAGCAGTTTCTTATGCATATCACAGAAAAATTAAGTTTGCAATTCTTACTAACTTCAAGGAAATTAAGGTTTATCACGCTTTGAGCAATATAAAGAATATTGATAAAAACCTCTTAAAGTTTGGAGATAATTCTGTTTTTAGATTGGGTTTTGAAGAGTTTATAGACAAATTTGACAAATTACTTCTTATTTCTCGTGAAAGCTTTGAGAAAGGAGAAATTAATAAATTACTCTCTAAAAAAGATGAGAAAATTAACAAACCTATTGACGTGCATATTTTAAACGACTTATTGAAAATAAGAGATTGGCTTTCTAAAGAATTGAAATCAAAGAAGAATTATCTTTCGCAGGAAAAAATAGACGAAGTTGTTCAAATCTTAATTGATAGGCTTATTTTCATTCGTTCTATTGAAGACAGAGGATTAGAGCCAATGAATTATCTAAAAAGTCTGGAAGCAGATGTAAGACAACAAAACGTCAAGCTTCAATTATTTCCTTATTTAGTCGAGGAATTCAAGAAGTTTAATGATAGGTATGATTCAAAATTATTTGAACCATCAATACTTGAAAAAGAAGGCACGTTTTCTGATGAAGTTTTGAGAAAAGTTATTTTGGCTTTGTATTTTGGAGTTGAAGGAAACCAAGAAAGATATTTGTTTGACCAAATTCCAGTTGATTTGTTTGGAAGTATCTATGAGCAATATCTTGGGACAATTTTGGAAGGAACTGAAAAAAGAGTTAAGTTGGATTCTAAAAGCGGGAAGAGAAAGAAAATGGGCATTTATTACACTCCTTCATACATTGTTGATTATATTGTTAAGAATACTGTTGGAGAATATATTAAAGATAAGACTATTGATGAAATTTTAGAAGTTAACATTGTTGACCCTGCGTGCGGTTCTGGTTCTTTTCTAATAAGAGCGTTTCAAGAAGTCTGTAATGTTATCGAAAAGAAGTTGAAGAATGGAGAATTGTCGGAAAGTTACATTTCTTTTAAAGACATTAAGGAAAGATTAAGTTTTTCTCAAAAAACTACAATCCTGAAGAATTGTATTTACGGAGTTGACTTGGATGAAAAAGCTGTAGAACTTGCGCACCTTAACTTAATTCTTGCAACTTTAGACGGAGAGACATCTAGTTTAGTTAATAGAAAGTTGTCTAAGATGAGTAATAATTTAAAGAATGGAAACTCTCTTATAGACGACCCAAAAGTCGCAGGCGACAAGGCATTTAATTGGAATGCCCAATTCCCCGAACCCTTTCATAAAGGCGGTTTTGATGTTGTGGTTGGTAATCCGCCTTATGT
>JBBTAL010000153.1:0-6642 GCA_038044225.1 Nanobdellota archaeon | reverse complement strand
CATCATAACCCGACCATTCTTTGTTTGGCCAGACGTCTCCACATCTACTCACTATTCCAATTACTCCATTTATCTGTTTTGGAGCACACCCCAAGTCATATTCTTGACCATTAAATTTTTCCCCAATCATTTCAATAAAAATTTGACTATGTGATTTTCTATTAATTTTTTTTAATAAATCTGCTTTTTCTTTGCCATATTTACTAACTAAAGACATATCAAACCATTCATTACTATCTTCGGAATAGGCAAAATTTTTATCTTTATCTAAATAAAGTCCTATCAGTTTTTCATGTTGTATGTTTTTTAATAATTCTAGCAATTTCTTATCTTCTTCTAAACTTATTACAGTATCAAAATAGATTTTTTTAAGACTTTCCAATTCATGCTCATCATCGGAAAATATTATTTTTGTTATTTTATCAGATTGCAGTAAATCTTTAGCATTTCTTTTAGTAATCCAGTAAATCTCTCCTTCTAACTCTCGAAGAAGAATAGTGCTTCTTAATACGTCTCCTAAAGCTCCTGTCTTAACAATTAAAGTTCTCATAATAAGCCAATCTTTAACTTATTTAAAAATCTTCTTAATTCACATCTCTTTTAAAACAGAAATACCAAGCAATTTCAAAGCATTTCCAAGAACTTGGGTAAAACAACTAACTAAGCAAAGCCTAAATTTTTCATCTACAGAGCCAATAACCTGACGCGAATGATAAAACTCATTGAATGTCTGAGCCAACGTATGGGTATAATGTGCAATTCCAGACGGACCCAAAGATTTAGAAGCTTCAATAACTAAATCTGGAAAACGAGCCAATTCATTAATTAATGCGCGTTCATTAACTTGTACAGAACCCACATTTATTTTTCCAGAGAACTTATGTTTAGCTTTATCAAGAATACTATTGGCCCTTGCATAACTGTATAATAAATAAGGCCCAGTATCTCCTTCAAAATGAATTGCTTCCTTAGGATTAAATACAATATTCTTACGAATATCTTGCTTTAGCATAGTATATTTTAATGCAGCCAAAGCAATGACAAGACTTCTCTTCTCAATTTCATTTTTAGACAATTTTTCTCTTTTATTTAGTTCCTCTTTTGCCATATTCTGCATTTGCTCTATCAAATCATCAGCGTCAACTACAGTGCCTTCTCTAGATTTCATTTTCCCTTCAGGTAGTTCCACCATTCCATAAGAAAGATGATATAATTTATTTGCAAATTTGAATCCTAATTTTTTTAATATTTCAAACAAAACTTTAAAATGATATTCCTGTTCATTTGCAACAACATAAATCCCACCATCCATTTTATATTCTTCATCTCTCAGTTTAGCAAGATACAAATCTTGAGTTATGTAAATAGAAGTACCATCTGCACGAAGTAAAACTTTTTCTCCGAGTCCTTCTTTTTGTAAGTCAATAACCACAGCCCCATCTATATTTTTATTAAAAATTCCTTTTTTGAGCCCAAGCTCTACGATTTCTTTACCTTTTTTGTAAATCTTACTTTCATAATACTCTTTATCAAATTCAATTCCAAGTTTTTTATAAGTCTCATTAAAACCATCAAAAGCCCATTTATTCATCTTTTTCCACAGGGTAATTGTTTTAGTATCATTCATCTCCCATTTTCTTAAACATTCTAAAGCTTTTTCTTCATACTCTTTATTTTCTTGAGTCTTTTTGTTAAACATAACATAATAATCTCCTATAAAATGATCCGATTTTTTACCCTCTTTTTCAGGAGTAGTTCCCTTTCCAAACTCCTGATAAGCTATCATCGATTTACATATATGCACACCCCTATCATTGTTTATACTAACTTTAATTATTTTATTTGCGTTAAACGAAAGAATACGAGACACACTATCTCCAATCGATAAATTTCTTACATGCCCTAAATGCAATGGCTTATTAGTATTAGGAGAACCAAATTCAAGAACAATAGTCTTCCCCTTACCAACATTGCTACCCCCATACTCACTTTTTAATTTTATTATCTTTTGTAAAATCTCAACAGAATTCTTCTTAGAATCTAAAAAGAAATTAACATAGGGTCCGACAGCTTCCACCTTTTCAAATCCTTTTGGAGTTCCAATCTTCACAACAATCTCACGAGCAATTTCAACAGGATTTTTCTTCATCGTCTTAGCAAGAACAAAGCAGGGAAATGCGTAATCTCCATGACTTATTTCTTTAGGAAGCTCAATAAGCTCATTTAACGCATTTTCATCAAGACCAGTAACTTTCAAAGCAGATACTATTTCAGATTTCATTTATCCTCCAAGACAGTTGCGATATTTAAGCAATTTGCGATATTTTAAAAGAAGATTTAATTTAGAAGTATAAATCTCAACATTTAAATCGCCATTTTTATTAGCCTCTTTAATCGCAGAACACAATCCTAACTCACCTATGCGAGATAAGTACTCTCCAGGCAAGTAAACTGAAACATCTTTTTTATCAAACAATTCATTTGTTAAATAAACACCACTATCGCTTATTTCATAATTATTTTCCCCAATTACAACTTCGATAAATGCTCCATTGGGTAACGATTTAAAGACTGGATGAGTCTCCAAGTAAGTGGGGAAAGATTCTATGCTCACAACCAAACCAGTAGCCTCACTCAACTTATTATTTGATGAATCAATAAACAAAATCACTCCTAGTAATAAAACCAAAGCAACAAACACACCAACAGTTATCAATCTACTAGACATATAGTTTAAAAAACAACATAGTTTTTATGCTTTACGCCTCTGTAGCTCATCCGGTAGAGCGCAAGTTTCGTAAACTTGAGGTAGGGGGTTCAAGTCCCCCCAGAGGCTTTTAATAGGGCTAATTCGACAATGTAAGAGTTTTCTTAGACAATTCACTAATAGTTCCATCACTATAACAGTAAAGAATTATAGGAATAGCACTAGATTCTCCAGACTCTTGGTTTATTTTGATTTCAGCCAATAAAGCAATTATAGGATAATTATGTTCAATTATTTTAAACGTAGAAAAATCTATTCCTAATAACTTGCCTGAAAGAAAATTCGAATAAGTATTGTCAAACTCTTTAGCTTCATCATTACTGTTTATCACACGAGTTAAATTAAGCGAATAATCAAGTGTATCATATTTACTCTCTCCGATTTCAGAATATTTATTAAATTCAGATTTACACCTCTCGCTAGATGTTAGTTCTATAGAATCAGAATCTGCATCCGAAACGCCAACAATATTTTCAGCAACTGAATTGATTTCAGATATGCCTTTAATAGAAGCAATTTTTAATTCAAAAGCAGAAGGTCCAATGCCAACAATATAAATCAACATTCCAATTACAATTCCTATTAAAACATAATTAACAAATTTTAACATCCTTTTCATATACTTCAATATTAAATGTAGTTTTTATATTCTTCTAAATATTTATTCTTATGTCGAAGTGGAATTAATATCAAAAAATCGATGCACCACCACCCACTAAAGTGGGTGGTTTGATTGGTGCTCGATTTTTGGATGCTCGAAGTGTTCCACGCTCTAAAGAGCATGGTTTTCAAACACTTCGACATCAAAAACGAATCAACTACAAGAATCCTTAAATACTACAATTAATCAAAAACAAAATGGATAAAGAAAACAAAGAGCTTCATTTGGCAGTAATTGCAGGAGCAACAAGAGCCCTAGAACATTTAAAAAAGAACAAAAAGGCATCTCATGACGATGCTTTAAAACAGGTAATCGATAATGCAGACGAAATTATAAACAAAATAGATTTCTCAGATTAAATAAAAATATAAAAAACAATTATTTACTTAGCCTTAACAAGTCCCAAGAATGCTCGGTTGTAAACCGTTAGAGCAACAAGCCCAACAACAACCAAGAATATTCCAACACCAAGAGCACCTTTCTCTCCAAACAATCCAACAACTGCTCCAGTTATTCCAGAAAACTGTGAATTATCTTCTCCACTTTCAGAACTGCCCTGATTTCCAGGAGTTGTGCTTAATGGGGTCAATGGTAAACCAGCTCCAGCTCTTCTTCCATTTCCCTCATCATCATTATTGTTCGAGTTACTAGGATTTCCACCAGTATTTGTATTAACAACAATAGGAGGCTCTTCTACAAGAACAGGAGAAACTGAATTAGGGTCTACAGCCTGAATAGGATCTTCAATTTCTGGCTCTTCTACAAGAACAGGATGAGTAACAGGGAACATTTGATCAGAAGAAACTTGGGCACTTACAAAAGACAAAGCTAAAACAATCAAAGCCATAAAAACAATTTTAAAATTCATAAAATATAAAATATTTCAGACTATTTAAACCTTCTTGTCACTCTTTAGTGACTACCTAAAATGCTAAAATGGAGCAAATTCTATTAATACATAAGAGTCATTCTTCCACCATATGCTCTTCTAGGAATGGTGTATCTTGCGCACCGTTATCTATTTTTTCTGGATCTTCGTTTGACAGATTTTTTACCATTTCTTCATACATATCTTTTATACTGATATGATCTTTCTTACTTCTCTCAAGACTTTCTTTTGCATCCTTCAGCATTTCTAATCTATGTTTATTCCAAGCCCTAAGTGCACTTTCTTTGGTTTTATGAACACTTTTAATAACATAATGCTCTGGACCATAATCTCCTACAATAAAAACTTTCTTTTCATCTTTCTCCCATCCTTTTACTAAAGTCTCAAACTTATTTCTATGGCTCTTTATTGATTCATTTGTTAGCTTTGCCATGGTGTTTGTGACATTTGCGTTAAAACTAGATGCAATCTTAAACATCTCTTGCACTTGCTCTTTTGTTACAAAAAATCCAACATAATATTGTTTATCTTTTCTCTCTTCTTTTGCAAATAGAATTTCCTCATCACTTAAATTATATATTTCTTTTAACAAAACAATGGATGCAGTATGACTTTCTGATTTGATGCCTGTTCTGAAAAGAAGAGCAAGCAACATATTATACATGCTAAAATAAGTAAGAGAAACTGCTTCTTCGAGTTTTCCCCTCTCTAATAGAATATGTGCGGACTCTAAGTTGCTTTTTGATTTTTCTTTATATGATTCTTCAAGTTCATTACTTGGTTCTACAAGTTCAATAACTCTCTTGCGTCTTAGTTCAAATAAATAGTTTTTGTTTCTCATGTCGATCAAACCTCTATCCTTACGTGAGTTGGTTTGTCGATCATCCAAAAAACCTCACGTTTTTTTGATAGTATTCCTCAACTCCTTTGATAATAACATGATTTTTTTCTATTTCTTTTATAAGGATATTGTTGCTATCATACTTTCCTAGCTTCACACTTACTCTTGCATCTAACACTTTCAATTTGTGCCTTATTGATTGATCTTCTGATTCAATGTAAACATCAATATCACTACTTTCTTTAGCAATTCCTTTAGCATATGAACCAAATAAGATAGCAAGACGTATTTCTTTAGTCTTTTGAATCTCTTCAACAATAGTTCTCAATTGAGGATATATCTCAAGAGTTCTCGCGAGCTTGTAATTTTCAGCAATATTAATGGCTGTTCTAGATTCAGTTCCATTTTTGAAAAAGTAAACTTTATTTTTACCTTCTTGTCGCCAGTCAACTATATTGCGTGCCCTAAGTCCACTTAAAATCCTTGATACCGTCATATGATTGGTGTTTAGTAGTTTCGCCATTCCCCTCACGTGATTTTCTCCCCTAAGTAATGCAATGACAACTTCTTGCTCATAGTTGATGTAACTATTATGTTCCATATGGAACATATCTGTTCCAATGATATATAAATGTTTTGATTCTATGTAAAAGGATTAGAATCCTCTAAGTCTATTCTCTTTCCTCTCTTGCTCGATCTTCCTCGCATGCTCGGAGACTCGCTACGGAGTAAAGAGATGCGGGAGGGAGGATTACTTCAATTTCGCAAGAGTTGAAGTTGCCAGAGCTTATCAAAGCTATGAGCACTTCGAATCCTCTGAATAAAAAATGCGGGAGGGAGGATTACTTCAAAATATACTTGTTTTGAAGTCTCAGAAAATATCAATTTTCTGTGCGTTCGAATCCTCTGAATAAAAAATGCGGGAGGGAGGAAAGGGGACTTTTGTTAAAAGCGGTCGATTTCTTCAGTTTTTTAGTTTTTGCCTATTCACCTAACTCTTTTGTTCGTTGGAAGATTCTTTTTAGTTTAGAAGGATAGATATTACCATATATAAAGTTTAAATCACCATTCTCTTTCAATCTTTTCAATTCAGTAAACAATATCTCATTGAAAAGAAACTCATTAACCTCTCTTCCTTTTGAAGATGCTATCATCTTTAATCTGCACCATAAATCTAGGTTTCTCAATACCAATGCAGTTCTCTTCGAAGGCACTTTTTCATTTTTTTCTGGGAAATCGGGTTTCTTTAGATCTTTCAAATTGATAATTGTCTCATTCTCTAGTTTTTTAGATATTAATTCTTCAATTAATGCCGAAATTCCAATTCTGATGATTTCGTGTTTTTCAGTTCTATCGTTTCTTCTTTTCACTGAATACACTTTAAAAATATCCCATATATCTTCATCATATATTATTATTGAAATTTTTCCTCTTTCATAGTCATTTAACTCTTTCTATAATTGCCATCAATGAATACTTCTTCC
>JBBTAL010000152.1:0-2096 GCA_038044225.1 Nanobdellota archaeon | reverse complement strand
TGAACAGACTGACACATAAGCAGTAAAGTTTTCTCTCCAATAATTCTCAAAGCGCCAATCCAATTGTCAGGATGCGAATGCAAATAATCTAAAATACGACATTCAACTCCAAGCTTCTTAGGAAAATATTCGCGCGCAGAAATCAAATCTTTTTCAATCTTCAATTTTTTCTTAGCATTTATTACTTCGTCATCTTCATCTTGTCCAAAAGCAGTAAGGTATTCAAAAACTGCTTCCTGAAATTTTTCTTTAAATATTAATAACCCAATTCTAACATTTTCCTTCCTTAATGAACCAAATCTCTGCAATCCGAAGAAATTAGGAATATACTCAGAATGTCTAACTTTATTCAGTATCTTCATTGAATCAGTATCCGCATCACGAAGCACAACAGTAAATCTATTAGATGTATGATTTCCAACATTCACTCTGCGTTTAGACCACTTAAAATTCTTTAACTTTATTCCATTAAAAGAAAAACTCTTAATTTTATCAATATTTGGTTTAAAAATTGAAATTTTTTGACACGTCCACGCAAATTTATCCTTAATTCCAGCCCATCCTATATCATCTGAAAAACTGTTCAATTCACTATAAATTATAGTCATTAAAGTAAAATGGTCAATGTTTATCTTTTCTAAGTCGCAAGTCAAAAATGCTCTTCTGTCATTAATATCTAATTTTTCAAAGTCTACTTTAGCATTATCAACCTCTTTGGAGTCGCTAGAAATCTTGCACGCTTCTTCACCCCATATTTCTTCAACAATAAAATCTTCAGGTCTATGTTTAAACATAACACTACCTTTAATTATCTCAGCCATAATTAAAAAGCCATTCAACACTCTTTAAACCTACTTAAACCACTTTAGTTTATCATTTTTCGAAAGCTGTTTAACAAAATACTCTTTCTTGCAAGCATCAGACTTATCCAAACAAATTTTTTGAGAAATTAATTTAGAAAATCCTCTAGCGCGAATATATTTGCTTCCCTTCCCAGATGCATGCAAATCCATGCGCTTAGCAACATCGTTAGTCACGCCAGTATACAACGAGCCATCTAAACATTCCACAAGATAAATCTGCCACGGCTCCACAATATGCCCATAACGAAATCAGAATATATAAATCCCGCGCCGTTAAAAACGAAAGATTTAAATAGTATTAAAATATTATATTTATAATACTTAGGTATTCAAAATAAAATGACAGACATAACAAAAAACGCATTAAGTAGTTTTAGCAAGGTATCATTTAATCTTAATCAGGAATATATAGATCTAGCAGACAGTGTTGCAGAAATGACGGGTAAAAGCAGAACTGCAATATTCTTAGCATTCTTAGGAAAAGGAGTAGACCCATTATTCAACGACATGGAAACTATCTGGAAAGGATTAGTATTCGCCGGTAACTTAAGAGAAGAAAAGAAGAAAAAAATAAATATAATGTTAAAGAAATTAGAAAAAATAAAAAAAGACTGGGCTATTACCTGTAAAGATATGTTATCTTAATTATTTCTATCCTCTCAAGTAACAAAATCAAAAAAACTTTGAGTAGTTTTTTGGATGCTCAAAGTGTACGATTTAATTCAAACACTTTGACACAAGAAGGTTTATATAATCATTTTTGACAAATATTATCATACTAGTTAGAAAGTATTCTTATTTTTTAGCAAAATATTAATCATAATGGAAAAATTTAAGCAATTAAATCTAAGTGAAGATCTACTTGAAGCCATCCGCAGAGAAGGATTCGACACACCTAGTGAGATACAGGAAAAAACTATTCCTTTAGTTTTAGCAGGAAAAGATGTTATAGGTTCTTCAGAAACAGGTTCAGGAAAGACTTTAGCATTCGGCGCAGGAATAATTGACAGAGTCACAGCAGGAGCAGGAATTCAAGCATTAATACTAACGCCAACAAGAGAACTAGCCGAACAAGTCGGACAAACAATATCAAAATTCGCAAACAAAAAAAGACTCAGAGTAACTCAAGTATACGGCGGAGTCTCAATGGACCCTCAAATAAGAGCAATGAGACAAGCAGACATCGTTGTAGGCACGCCAGGAAGATTACTAGACCATTTAGAAAGAAGAACT
>JBBTAL010000151.1:0-2023 GCA_038044225.1 Nanobdellota archaeon | reverse complement strand
TGTATTGGTCTCCGCTTAAGTTTACTTTTATTTTTACTTTTTCTTTGTCTACTTTGTTTAAAACAGACATCAAGACACGGGATTTATCTTCAAAGTCTTCTGCTGTGGTGTGAATTAATATTTCTTTTTCTGCTGAGTCAATCATTTCTTTAAGCTTTGAGAGAATGTTTGCTCTGCCTTTAATGTGACCTGAAAGCTCTTCTAATTTGATAGGAGTCATTCCTTCTCTATGTAATTGAACTAGTTCTTCATATTCGGAAGTGCCTTTTAGGTTTGAGAGAGTTTTTACTTTTTCATCTGCTTTGTTTAATGTATTTGTTTGCATTCTTTCTAGAACTGTTTTTGGTTCTACTGCAATGTATCTTACTGGTTTTCCTACTTTGATTATTGCGAATCCTCTTTTAGTCAAGGATTCTAAAACGTCGTATGTTCTTGAACGTGGAACGCCAGAAATTTCTGCAGTTTCACCAGCTGTGACTATTCCTTTAGATAATAGGGCAAGCCATACTTTGGTTTCATAAATGTTTAAGTCAAAGTGTTCTTTTACTTTATTGACTGTTTCTTGTTTTAGTATCATTTTATGTCTCCTGCTAATTTAGCTCTTTGAGATTCAAGTTCTGCGTTCATTTTTGCGACTGTTTCGTCAAGAGTCTTTCTGGTGCTTTCATATTGAGTCCTCTTTGTTTCATATGCTTCTGCTAATGGCTTTGCTCCAAGAACGTCTCCGCTCGCTAATGCGTTCTCTAAGGTTTTTCTTGTGTCGGTTAGGGATGATATGCCAAATATTATACTCTCCTTAGGGAAAATAAAGGGTGTATTATCTTGGAAATTGACTTCGTATCTTCCAGAGACATCATTAGGAATGTAAGAAATAACATTATCTCCTAGAATCCTGATCCCATATCTATTGTTCTCTGGGACTTTTATTTCAGTTACTGGTTGCGTGTCAAAACATAATGCTAATGGTATAAAACCAGCTTCTGCGATAACTCTAAGTTTCAAAAAACTATCTTCGTAAACACATATTGAAGGATTATCAAATATTTTTTTTGAGGAAATTTCTCGATAAAGTCCATTTCCAGCCCCACCTACAAGTGAAACTGCTGTCCCTAGAAGGAATGCTTTGGTTCTATCTTTCTTATCAACCCAAGTCATTGCACCTATTGGTGGACTTACTACTGTCAAGGCAACTTTACCTGCATTCTTCAGAACTTGTTTTGTTTCCATATGAAAGTAGCGAAAAGAATAGGGTATTTAAATGTTTCTATTGTTGTCTCTTTAAAGGGGTTATTGTGTGGAAAGGTTTAAAAACGATTAAGGGCGTGAAAAACATATGGATGAAGATTTAAAAACTAAACTGGAAGAAGCCAAGTCTAAAGTTGTTCAGGCAGAACTGGGATTATTTGATATTTATTTTAATAGGATAAGAGAAAGTTATATTAGACAGAATGAATTTAAAAGAAGAAAGATAGTTCAAGATTTAACTTCTTTGATAGAAGGGTTGGATGATTCGGACATAATTTCTTCTAGAGGAGTTATATTTAGTCATAGAACTGCGAGGGAAATCAGAGAAAGATATGGTCGGGCTATTAGTTTGTCAAAAGAAATAGGTGTTAGCCCAGCAGAAATTTCAAGATTTGAATGTGGAAAGAATAATCCTGGTACTAGACTCGATACGAGTGGTCGTAAATATTTAGACTGGCTTAAATCTCAAGGATATAATCCTTATAATTTATAAATGGATAATCAAATATTACTACCTTATGTCAAAGTGTTTCTTGATGATAGAACACTTTGAGCATCCAAAAGTTTCAAATCAAACTCAAAAAACTTTTTGATGTTGAAGATAAAACTTTAGATGTAGTTGTAGATAGACTTCAAGCGAGAAAGAGAGAATACCTTAGACATATAACTCAAAAAATTATTAGAGATAATCCCGTTTTATGTCCTTCAAACTTAAGAGATTGTTTAGGTAATTTACCATTGCCATTTGGAGTTTATGAACTGCTTAATCTTTCTCTTC
>JBBTAL010000150.1:0-1301 GCA_038044225.1 Nanobdellota archaeon | reverse complement strand
CGTAGTTTTCTGGTTTAAGATTCATTTCAAGAAAATCTCCAACATGCACCCTAATATTTTCTTTTTCTAAATCTTCTTTAAAATGATTAGATAATTCAACACCTTCTACATTCCATCCTCTTTTCTTTGCTTCTTTTAAGACAAATCCAGGTCCACATCCGATCTCAAGTAAATTTCCTGCTGGTTTAAAACTTTCTATTTCATTAACGCGTTTTTTAGCATCATTTTCACGCCTTACATAATCATCTGCTACTTCAGCAGTTAATTGGTCTATAAGAGATGGATCCTTATTTAGATGATATTCTTTTTCATAAATTTTTCGATATAGTTCTTCAGTTAATTGTGGTTGTAAATACATCATTCCGTCTTTTTTGCAGATTACTGTTTTAAAGATTTTATCATTGAATTTGAAACGATTTACTTCTTTCCCTTCTTTGTTTCCACATAATAAACATGAAGACTCTTTAGTTTCAACTGGAGAAATCTCTTTTGAATGTAGATCAAAGATTAACTTTTTCATGTCGAAGTGTTTGGAAACCACACACTTTAGTGTGTGGAACACTTCGAGCATCCAAAAATCGAGCACCAATCAAACCACACCTTTTAAGGTGTGGTGGTGCATCGATTTTTTGATTTTAATTTGTGGGTTTCCCGTATTATAACCTTTATGAGCCCACCAGTGCTAGCTGACTGATGTCATCTGCAACTTCAAAACAAGTATATTTTGAAGTGATTTAAACCTGAACACTGGTGCAAATCATGGAATGATTAATGAACTTTCAGTTCATTTAATGAGCCCACCAGGATTCGAACCTGGGACCCCTGCTGTTCTTAGCTGTTTAGCTTAAACACATGTTTCTATTGAAACATGCTCTTATAAGAGCAGTGCTCTGACCGGACTGAGCTATGGGCTCCTTCTATATATCTCATTTAGATAATGTATTTAAAGATTGGTTTTAAGTTTGTTTTATGATAATTGGGTTGATTGGTCCTAGATGTGCTGGTAAAACCGAGGTTGCTAAAATTTTAAGTGAAAAAGGATTTAATATTTTAAGTTTTGGTGATGAAGAAGATATGGAACAGAAATTAAAAGAGATTAAGACTAAGATTTCTAAAACTGGTTAATCCTAGTATTTTGTAAGATAAAACTATTCATGAATCTTTCCCTCTATAGAAGGAAAACTTTCATCATTTTTTTATTATGAAAACAAATAATCTTATTATCAAAAAATCGATGCACCATCTAAAGTGCGTGGTTTGATTGGTGCTCGATTCCTCAAAAACTTCTGTTTTTGAAGGTC
>JBBTAL010000149.1:0-4538 GCA_038044225.1 Nanobdellota archaeon | reverse complement strand
TACTCCACGCATTTTAATATTTCGAGATATCTGTTACGTTCGCCTTTTTCAGATGGAAAATATATTAAGATTATAGAGTCTGATTCGAATTCTATTGCTTTAGAAGTCAGCTCTTTTGTTTCTGTCAGGTCTTCTTCTAAAGTTAGCAATGATGTGCAGTTCCATCCTCCAATCATATTGAATAAATCCAGAGCGGCCTCTCTTCTTTCAATTTCTTTGTCAAATAATAATGCGAATGAAGTTATGCTGTCGATTACAACTCTCGTTATTCCTTTGTGAAGTATTGCTGTTTCGATTGTGCCTCCTCCTTCATCAAGCATCGTTTTAACTTTGACTGGAGTGTATTCTAAAAATGTAAAAAGGTCTTTTTTTTCATAATATTCAAGGTCCCATCTGAATTTTAACATGTTTTTGTAGAACTGCTCTTTTTTCTCTTCAAATGTAACATATAAGCATTTTTCTCCTTTTTTCATTCCATTAACTAAAAATTGCGTTGCAAAAATGGTTTTTCCACTGCCTGCGCCTCCTACGATGATGTTTGCTGAACTTTTTTCAAATCCTCCTCCTATGAGTTTGTCAAAGTTTGGGATACCTGTCTGAATTTTTTTAGAAACTGTTATTTTTTTTACTAATTTTTTAATTGCCTTTCTTTTTACGGCTTTTCTTATTGTTTTTTTATTGTTTTTTTTTATTGTTCTTTTTTTAACCATTCTATATTTATTATCTCTTTATATAAAAACCTATGTTCAATAGATTTTAGAATTATAGAGTTTTAGCCTATGCTAAAGAAGCCTCCGAAATATTCAAGCAGGATAAAACGTATTACAAAAAAAACTGTCAGGCTTATAGCTATTAGAGGAACAATATATTTTGCACCTTCTCTTTCTCTACCTTTAGTTACTAATCCTAATATAAACGCTCCCAAAATATCTATTGCTATTATGAATGTTATTGAAAAATAGATAATAAATGAAACTGGTAATTCTATGCTTGTCATAGTGAATGGCATGCTGGCTGAAGACTGAGTTGTAGGTATTGTCGATAGAATGTCTGTTAAAACTTGTACTAATACAGTTGATAGTCCAAACAAGCCAGGTGCTCCTATTGTGAGTGCAACAAATATAAAAATAACATACATTAAAACATTTGATGCCGCTCTATTTTGTATGAAATATCTTTCTCTTGTTCTTGTTGCAGTTTCTTCCAGAAGAACAGCCATATTTCCTCCAGATTTTAATCCTGAAATTATCAGTGAGATTGTTCTCTTTATTTTTTGCGAGTGGGTTCGTTCTGCAAAATCTAACATGGCAATTTCAATGCTTCTCCCAGTCATTAATTCTTTTCCAAGTTTTGCTATTTCTTTATCCAACGGGTCAAACTCTTTACGCGCGGACATTAATAGAGCCTGATCTGCAGGCATTCCAGCTCTTAAATTGCTTGCCATAAGCTGTAAAAAATCAGGAAATGCATTTTCCATTTTTTTTATTCTAGAATAATAATCCAGCTTAATTTTAGTGGCGTGATATATTGATAGTCCTGCCAGTATTCCTATGAACCAAGATATCGAAAGCATAACGCTTTTCTTTAGTGTGCCTATTATTGCTCCTAATATTAGGGCAACTACTGCATGAGTCAATAATGTATTTCTTCTTTTTATTTTTTCAGGTTTTATGTATCTTTTCATGTGAGCAGTGTCGGACGGGCGGAGCGAATTGCGCCAAGAAACATGATTTGAATGAATATTGCGGTCGCAAATAATCCAATATATACGACGATAGTGAGATTCTTACTCAATCCTATCATTGAAGAGATTATTGTAAGAAATGTTATTGCTAGAGCTGGCAGGATAATAGTCATCAGCATGTAAAACATGACTAAAGGGTTTAATTTATTTCCATAATTTTGTATTTGAATTATTTGTTCTTCGCTTAAAAGCTTTAAGCTTCCCTTTATGACTTCAGAAATATCGCTTCCAGATTTCATTCCATTGCTTATCTGCCATAATGTTCTTCTGAAATAAATTGATGAATTTTTTTCTCCGAGTTCTTCAAGCACTTCTATTTGGGGCATTCCTGCGTTTATTTTTTTTACTGCTCTTTTAAACTCGTTGCTTATTTCACCATAATCTGACAAAGATATATTTACTAAGATATCAAATAATGGAACTCCCGAATTTAACTGCACAAGCATATCTTCTAATGCGGGCATTAAATTTATTTCCAGTTCTTTTTGTTTTCTGTTAAAATATACTCGTGGATATGTAAGTTGCGCGAATGTGATAAATCCTGAAGATAATATAACAATTACAATTGATAAAAGGAAAGCAGATGGAGCTTTAAATAAAATCAAGGATGTTGTTATTATTATAAACAGTATTGCAAAACTTTTGATAAAGCTGTTTGCGCATATGTTAAGATATTGTTCTCTAGTAACATTAATGTCTGAATTTTCAAGATAATAACTTAGTTTCGAGTCTTTTTTATGTTCTTGCAGTCCTTTAAAGATTATTGGTCTTTTTTTTAGTTTTTCTATATTAGCTAATGTGAAGGGTATTTGAAATTTCATTTTCCATAGTTTAATACAAAGTTTATATCATTTTTTGCTATTTTTTTAAGTAAAAGCTCTTTGTTTTGATAATATAGATTTATTGCCATGCCCAAATCTTCCAGTTTTCTGACATTGTGTTTTATTAACCATAAAATTATTTTCTTTTTAATCTGAAGTTCTTTATTTATTTCGTTTTCAGACATGCTTGTGTGCCTGCTGATGTCTTCGAAGAATTTTGAGCTTTTGCTGTGTTTTACCAGACTGTCTGTTTCTGCAGACCATCTATAAAGAGTGTTTGCTTTTGCGCTGTCCCCTTCAACTTCAATTTCTGCAATTTGAAGCACTCTTCTTATCCCTCTTCTTCTGTCGCGGAACATTACTACATTGAGGTTTATTGTTCCCAATAGATTTGGAGGAATATCTAATGGGGGGTGTGTTAATCTTGAAATTGTTTCTGCAGCAGAGTCTGCGTGAAGGGTGGCGTAAACTGAATGACCTGTGTGCATTGCTTCGAATAAAACCATTGCTTCTTCACGTCTGCGCATTTCTCCCAGAATTATTCTATCAGGACGCATACGAAGAGAGTTAATTAGCAAGTCAATCATAGTTACTGCTCCTTTTCCTTCGGCGTTTGCGAGGCGAGTTACCAGAGGAGTCCAGTAAAGGAATTCAGGTAAAATTAATTCTTTTGTGTCTTCTATTGAGATTATTCTCTGGTTAGGAGGTATAAATGGCATGCACGCATTCAGAAGAACCGTTTTTCCAGAGGCGGTGCCTCCAGAAATGATTATATTCATTTCATATTCTACTGCAAGCCATAACAGCGCAGCAGATTCTAAGTCGCATGTTTTGTTATTTATTAAGTCTATTATCGTGTAAGGGTCTCTTGCAAATTTTCTTATTACAATGGTATTTCCTTTAGTATTGATAGGATATAAAACTGCGTTGACTCTGTCTCCGGTGACTAGATGCGCGTCCAGTAAGGGATTGAGAGTTGTAATCTGTCTGCCTACACGTCTTGCAATAATGTTTGCATAGTTAATTGTTGTTTCTTCTTTTTCCAAGAGGATGTTTGTTATGAGCCATCCGTATTTTTTACTATAGACTCTTAATGGTTCTTTTGCAGAAACTATTACAATTTCTTCAAGATTTGGGTCGTTTATGAGATATTCTATTTTGCCTATTCCGAGCATTTCCTGTATTAGCGTTCCAACAAGAAGGGACGATGTTTCTTTTGAAATAGTAGGTATTTTTTTAGTTAAGAGTTTTATTGCCTCTTCTTTAAATTTGGCTTTTAAGGAGATGAATGCTTTTGGGTCAATTAGTTCCTGCATGCTTACAGAAGTTATTGCTATTAATTCTTCTCTTAAATCGTTAAGCAGCGCATTAGTTGCGATGCTTATTTTTGGAGTTGATAGTGTGTATGTTGTGCCTACTTCGCCCTTTATTATTTTTATGTCTGCAGATGCTCCATCTAATTTTATTGAATATTCTTCAAGAATGTCTCCTTTGACATTTTTCTGATAGGTTTTAATTCCAATTATTGACTCTCTTTGCTCTTCTTTGTGAGAGGGTTCTTCTTTTGCAATATCTTGATTATGTTTTTCTTTTACATTATTTGAAACATGGCCTGTCTGTTCAGACATTTCATCTTCATCATCGGGATTTTGTTCTTTTCCCTCATATTTTTCAATTTTTTTCTTTAATGATTCAATTTCTTCACTGAAGCGTTCTGGAAATGGATTGATTGTTTCAGAATTATCTGTTAAATTGTAATTTAGCGATTCATACATTTTTTTATCTGTGTCGTCTTTTATTTCTGAATTATCTGCTAAGTCTATTTTTGAAGTTAGATTTGGAATATTTGAGCTTTTTTTATCTGCTGTTTCATGATGTGTTGATGAATGAATTATTTTTTGATGTTCTTCATGTTTTGTTGGGCTGGCTGGATGATTTGTTTGTGGATGATGTTGGTTTTTTGAATGTATGTA
>JBBTAL010000148.1:0-3465 GCA_038044225.1 Nanobdellota archaeon | reverse complement strand
AAGCTTTCCATACAAAGAAAACACTATAGTTGGAGAAAGAGGCGTCAGGTTATCAGGAGGAGAAAAACAAAGAGTTTCAATAGCTCGAGCAATATTAGCAAACAAAAAAATCCTAGTCTTAGACGAAGCAACTTCATCATTAGACTCAAAAACCGAAAGTGAAATACAAAAAGACTTACAAAACTTAATGCAAGGCAGAACTTCAATAATCATAGCACATAGATTATCAACAATAATGAAAGCAAATTTAATTGTAGTCTTAGAAAAAGGAAAAATAGTCCAACAAGGAACTCACACCCAGCTCATAAGCAAACCAGGAACATACCGAGAACTCTGGAGTCTTCAGAAAGGTGGATATCTAGGAGAATAAATTCCTACCAATAGGTAGGAAAAAGTTTAAATACTCATTCCTACTAAATAGATCATGATAACAAAAAGATCTCTAACAGAGAAGGGACAATTAGTAATCCCAAAAGATATGAGAGAATATCTTAAATGGAAGAACAAAGAAGAAGTAATAATAGAAGTAAAAAATGACGCAGTAATAGTAAAGAAAGATAATTCTAATGAAGCTCTTGAAAGACTACTTACTATGTCTAGAAAAAAAGGAAATAGAATTACACTAGAAGAAATAAGGAAAATTGAGGATGAAAGTTATGATATACCTTGATACAAATATATTTATTTATGCTATCCTTGATGAAACAGAAATTGGGAATAAATGTAGGAAGATAATAAAAAACCAAATTAATGAAAAAAAAGATGCTTCTACTTCATGTTTAACCTGGGATGAAGTAGTTTACGGAATAAGAAAAAAAATGGGTAAAGAAAATTCAATAGTACAAGGCAGAAACTTAATAGAAACACAAAATCTAACTTGGTTAAATAGCGATATTCTAATTATTACTAAATCTCAAGAATTAATGGAAAATTACAATTTAAAACCAAGAGATGCAATTCATGTAGCAACAATGATAGTTAACAACATTAAAGAAATAATTTCAGACGACCCTGACTTTGACAAAGTGAAAGAAATAAAAAGAATTAAAATCTAATTACTCTAAATATATTTTCTATACCTCGCTCTATTAGCTTCTAAAGTCTCAGTATCCGCAAACAAAATAATCTGTTTAATCTGACTTAATCTATTAACATCCGTATCAATTTTTTCAAAAACCTTTAAATCCCAAATCTCTATTCTTTGAAAATCTCTTTCTTTTTCCTGTAAAGTAAAAATATCTTTATCTATACGCAAAGCTACTCTTTTTCTTTCTTCTTCACTCCAATAGTCAACTTGTAACTTTTCATATTCTACCATCAAAAATAAGAAAAATCTGCCTATTTAAAACCCATCACAACTAAAATCAGTCAAAGAAAATCAAATCTCTTCAAGTTCCTTAATCTTTGCAACAGCCTCAGCCCAAGAATATATCAAATGAACATTTTCAGGTAGTTTTAATTTATCTTCATAAAAATCAAACAATAAAACCCCAATGCCATGTTCAGCGCATGGAAGAGCATAATTCAAATCATCTTCAAGCAAATAAGATACTTTCTCTCTTACGCAAACATCCAATTTTGTTTGTAAATGATTAGTTCTATTAAAATGTCTATTTTTAGTAAAATGAACTCCTCCATTAAAAACCCTATTAAAATTTGCATTAAGCCAATAATGGGTATCTTCATGAGCCCAAGATGGACGAGAAGTAATTGCTAAATTTCTCCCCATAGTTGAAAGCTCACGCACCCCAGAAACAGCTCCAGGAGCAGGAGTAAAATTGCGAACACCAACCGTCTTATACATTGTATTGATTCTTCGTTCTAAAATATTATAAGGAATGTCAAATTTATCATAAAAATCAGCACTCAAAAAATCTTTCTTAGTGAAAGAAGTTCCATAAACTTTATTATGCCAATCAACAAAATACTGCCAATCAAAGCATACTCCATCAATATCAATCCCAAATTTTAGCATAGATTAACCAATAAAAAATTAGTTTATAAAAATGATTATACTGTAACCAACGACTTTAGTATTTAACCAGTTTGTCATTGGATATTTAGGGAAAGACTTATGTCTTTATAGACAATTTGGTTGATTGCGTTACCTATTTTCCAAATTGTCTATTAGAGGTTTAGGAACAAAATGTAACTCAATTATCCTAAACCTCTTTAACTATAAAATTATTTCCCTCGTCTATTCCAAGCTCTCAAAGAAGGACGCACCTTAAGAGTAGGAGAATGTCCTCTTCTAGTAATTAAACCTCTAGACTGTTTACCTGCAGAAGTCAATCCACGCTCGACACGACCAGAATGATGTCCTGTATAAATCCATTTCATAGTCTTATCATTCTTAATCTCAGGCATCTGAGGATCAACTAAAATAACTTCAAAGAAATAATGCTTTCCGTCTTTTCCAATCCAATATGAATTTAAAACTTCAAGATTATTAAAATACTTAGAGGCACGCATTTCAGCTACCCATCTATATGACATTTTCAAAGTCTTTCTGTTAGTTTGCTTTCTAGTTTTACGTCCCTTAACCTCAACACGTCTCCTAGTTCTGCCCCCTCGCATAACACGAATACGAGCGACAACAAATCCCTTTTTTGCCTTATACCCTAAAGAACGAGCACGGTCAAGTCTAAGAGGTTTATCTACGACCTCGACAGCACCTCCAGCTCTCCATCCAATCATACGCTCTCTCAAAGTAGCAGTGTCTGGCTTCTTCCAAGCCTCACGTAAATAATGATACATACTTTGTGCCATGAATAGTTTTGTAAAACATCATTTAAAAAGGTTCTGTTCACAAAATCAATTAATCAAAATATACCCTTACTTTTATCCCCCATCATATATTTCAAACCACTATTTGAACGCATAACTTTCTCAATAGACCCTAAAGGAATAAAGTCATTCATAGTTCCAAGTTTCCCAATCACAAGTTTTTCTTCATGAAGCATAGTAAGATAAACAGAATTCAAATTTTCATCTCTAATAATTGCAGGATTAAATTCTGGATAAGTAATTAACAAAACATTCCAATCTTTATCATACTGACAAACTCTAAGACTCAAGTCAGAGTCATCAGAAAAAACAGGACGAAAAGAAATGTAAGCTCCACGCTCTCGCAACCTTTTTGTAACATCCTCAATTAATTCTGGACTTTTAGGCTCCGGCCATCTAACAATTCCATTTTTAGATAATTTTTGCTCGCTCAATTTCTCATCTGTAGCATAAAGAATCAATATTTTTTGCCCTCTAAAAGAATATTCAGAACCGGGCTCATAAAAAGTACCATAAGCATCATTTTCACGACTCATAGAACAACCGGCTAAAGCTAAAGTCAATCCAATCTTTAAAGCAAGATTTTTTGAAACCATCAAAATAAACAAAATTTAATCTATTTATAGTAAACGCATTTAATTCCCGTAAGGTTTATGAGTTTACTATTACGCAGACGCA
>JBBTAL010000147.1:0-3091 GCA_038044225.1 Nanobdellota archaeon | reverse complement strand
AAACAATAAACAAGCTCATAAATGTAGCAAGATTTGTCACACAATTCAAAAAACCATCTAAAGTCAAACAAACCTATACAGATAAAGTATTTTTGGATTATTTAAATTATGAAATCTCTCAAATAGAATGGCATTATGATAGATATGACTTCTGGAAACCTGCTATGGCTTTGAGAAACTTTTTATGGGAAGTATTTGCATCTCATTATATTGAGCTAGTTAAGTCAAGAGCATATAACCAAGAAAATAAATTCAAAAAGGAAGAAAGTGAGTCTGCCATATGGACACTCTATACATTGTTAGAAAAACTGATAACCTTATTTTACCCAATTATACCTCAAGTAACTTCTGTTATTGGAAATGAACTAAATATTAATTTACACAAAGCAGAATTCCCCGAAGGAATAAAGAATCCTGGCGACTCTCTAGCTGAGGTAAATGCAATAATAAGTTTTAATAGTGAAATATGGAAAGCAAAAAAAGATGAAGGCCTTAATCTTAGAGATCCTTTAAAAAATTATATTATAGACAATAATCTGAGAAGATTTAGAGAAGATTTAATCGCTTGTCATAACTTACAATAACCAAAACATTTAAATATAACTTCATGTTATATATTATTATACTAAGAGTATAACATGGAAACAGAATTAAAAACTTTGGCAAGAACAAGAAGAATAGGCGGTTCTCTAGTTGTAACAATACCTATAGAAGTCGTAAAAGAAGAACAACTAGAAGAAAATCAAGTAGTAGAAATTTCTGTAAAAAAATCAAGAAAAAGCTACTTCGGAGCACTCAAAGGAATCGGTTCTTTCACAAGAAAAGACAGAATGGAAGATAGATTCTAATGAAGTACTTTGTTGACTCATCTGCATGGATAGAGTATTTCAATGGAAGCTCAGCAGGTGAAAAAGTAAATAATATTATTTCAAATGAAGAAAATGATATATTTATTTTAACAATCAATATAGGAGAAGTTATTAGTTTTCTAAAAAGAGGTGATAGTAATATAGAAACTGCTTATGAATCTATGATAAAAAGAGCAAAAATATTTGAAATAACTCCAAGAATTGCCAAAGAAGCGGGAATATCACATGCAGAAAAAAGAATGAACAAATCAACTATTTCTTTAGCAGACACTTTAATAATTAGCTCTGCAAAATCAATAAATGCAAAGATAATAGCGAAAGACCCTCATTTTAAAGATGTGAAAGAAGCAATTATTCTTTAACTTACAGTTTTTATAAAAAATTCTCCAGAAATCATAACCTGCAATAAAAATTATATACTTATTAAACCACTACAAAAGATGGGAATGTTTGATTATCTCAAATGCGAGTTTAAATTACCTAAAGGAAATGAGAATATTCAGAATGAAGAATTTCAAACAAAAGATTTTGAGTGCATGCTAGATTTATACACCATAACAAAAGATAAAAAATTGAAATGCAAGTCAAAAGGTAAAATAAAGACATTACCTTACCATGGAGATATAAGATTTTACACATCCACTGGAAATCATATGGATAAAACTCATAAATGGTATGAATTTAATGCTAGATTTAGTTATGGAAGATTAGACTACATAAAGAAAGCAAAAAATAAGAAGATAAAAAGCTACTTTGGAGCACTCAAAGGAATAGGTTCTTTCACAAGAAAAGACAGAATGAAAGACAGATTCTAATAAAATCAAAACCCGCAACCTTTAAAATTATTTCAAAGTTATAATTTTAAACCTGTGAATCTCAATTCACAATGTTTATAACACAATTCTTATACCTAATAACATGAACGACAAACAAAAAGCCCAACTAGAAGAACAAATTGAAGAATTAGAAGCCGTAAGAGGCAGGCACACAGAACTAGTCACAGTGCTAATTCCAGTAGACTTCAACATCCACAGCGTAACAAAACAATTAGAAGCAGAACGCTCAACTGCAGACAACATAAAATCAAAACAAACACGAAGCGCAGTAACCGACGCAATAGACTTAATTGTCCGCACATTAAAAGCAACAAAAAAAACACCAGTAAACGGTTTAGCATTATACGCAGGCAACATTTCAGAAAAAGAAGGCGTACAAGACATGAAACTCTGGGCAATAGAACCTCCTAAACCATTAAGAATTAGAATGTATCGTTGTGATCAAACATTTGTAACTCAACCATTAAGAGATATGTTACAAACAGACGAAGTATTTGGTCTAGTTGTAATAGACAGACAAGAAGCAACAATTGGTTTATTAGAAGGAAAACAAATCAAAGTTCTAAGACATTTAACATCAGGAGTTCCAAGCAAAGTAAGGGCTGGAGGTCAATGCCTTTCTCCAGATACAAAGGTATTAATGACTAATAAAAAAACTAAAAGAATAATAGACATAAAAGTTGGAGATGAATTAATATGTATGGTAAATGTCCATAAATATAGCAAGTCAAAGATAACCAATAAATGGGAAACAGAAAAGGATAATATTGTTATTATAACAACACAAAATAATAAAGAAATAATCTGCTCAAAAGACCACTTGTTTTATGCAAGAGTTAAATCAAATAATTGTTTAGACTGGTTTGCAGCAGAAGAACTTAAAGAAGGAGATGAACTGTCAGAACCATTACTTGACACTGAAGAAACAAAGGCAATCCTAATAAAAAGCATAAAGTCAATTAATAAACCACTAAGATTAGTTGATATTTCAACAGAAGCAGAAAACTTTATTGCAAACGGCATAATTGTTCACAATTCATCTCAAAGATTTGCAAGAGTCACAGAAGGACTTGCAAAAGAATTCTTCCGCAGAACTTCAGAAGCAATGAAAGAATTATTTTTTGACCTTCCAAGACTGAAAGGAATTTTAGTAGGCGGACCAATACCAACAAAAGAAGAATTTTTAGAAGACGGACTTTTAGTAACAAAATTAAGAGAAAAAGTAATAGCAGTAAAAGATATCGGCTACGTCGACGAACACGGACTTAAACTCTTGGTAGAAGCCTCACAAGAAGACATAGCAGAACAAGAAATAATACAAGAAAAAAAGATAGATGAAGAATTTTTTATGATTCTTGGAAAATATCCAGAAAAAACCGCGTACGG
>JBBTAL010000146.1:0-2083 GCA_038044225.1 Nanobdellota archaeon | reverse complement strand
TTTCAGTAAAATAATTGACTGGATAAAAGGAATATTCAGTTAAGGTTAAAAAACAAATTCCAGACTTTTTATAAACCTCTTTTAACATAAAAATCAATGACATTCAATTTTAAAATAACTCATAAAGACAAAAACTCACAAGCAAGAACGGGAGTTATAGAAACTCAAAACGGAAAAATAGAAACACCCTATTTAATTCCAGTTGCAACGAGGGCATTCATAATCGGCTTGACAAAAAAAGATATAAAAGAGCTAAAAATTCAGGCATTGCTTTCAAATACATATCACTTGCATCTAAAACCAGGAGATAAAATAATCAAAGAAAAAGGAGGCTTACACAAATTAATGAACTTCAAAGGAATAATTTACACAGACTCGGGTGGTTTTCAAGCATTTTCTCTAGGCGATGCAAAAAAACTAGGACTTACTAAATTAAACCCAAATATTGAAAGAATTATCCACCTAAAAAATAAAAACGAGGATAATTCGTTAGTAAAAATAACAAACAAAGGAGTATATTTCAATTCAATATACGATAATTCAGAGCATTTCATAGATGCAAAAAAGTCAATGGAAATTCAATCAAACCTCGGAGGCGATGCAATAATGGCTTTTGACGAATGTTCTGGAGCAAACAAAAGTTATAATTATCAAAAAAAGGCGCTGGAAAGAACAAACAATTGGGCATCAAAATCATTAAAATATCACAACAAAAAACAAGCACTCTATGGAATAATCCAAGGAGGTAATAATAAATCTTTAAGGGTAAAAAGTGCAAAATTTATCCTGTCTAAAAAATTTGAAGGCATTGCAATAGGTGGAAGTTTCGGAGATTCTTTCGGAGACTCAAAAAACTCAATGTTAGAAGTAATAGATTGGATAAAACCACTATGGAACAACGACGCAAGACCAAGACACATGCTAGGAATAGGATGGATTGATGATATATTTGAGTTAGTAGAAAGAGGAATAGATACATTTGACTGCGTTCACATGACAAGAATCGCAAGGCACGGCAATTTGCTAATCTCACCAGACTCAGGCGGAAGCGTAAAAAACAAATTCAGAATTAAAATAAAAAAAGGCATCTTCAAAGAAGACAAAAACAAAATAGATAAAAACTGCAATTGTAAAACCTGCAAAACACACACAAGAAGCCAAATGCACAATTTAATAAAAAAAGACAAAATGAAATTCGGAAGGTTAGCAACAATTCACAATATAAGTTTCATGCTCTCTCTAATGGAAAAAATTCGCCAAAGTATTAAAGAAAATAAATTCAATGAACTCAAAGAATATTATCTTAAAAATTAAAGTCATAACTTAAGTTAAGTTTTTAAATACGATGTATATCGTATTATTATGTGGGTTGCGAAAATAAAATTAGATTCTCAAAAAACCCTTATGGGAAAGAATGCATTAGAAAATAATGTTTCTCTTATTGGTTTTCCTCTTTCTCATCATATCCAAGCACCATGGATTTTTGTAAATGTAGCAGGTACTATCTTTGGAGAAGAAAAAGACAAAAAAATTTTTATTAAATCTATGAAGAAAGAAGACAGAGTAATAAACATAGAATCAAACAATGATTTTATTATAGCAACAGTAAAAGACCCAGATTATTTACATCCTTTTTATGATAAAAGTATTTTGCATGTAAGCCCAGCATTGATTTCAAAAAAAGGTTATGAAATAGTAACCTTAGGCTCTTTCGATAGAAATAAATTAATGGAAATAGCAGAAATTCTTGGAAAAGAATACAAAGCAGAATTATTATCTATAAATCAGAAGAAAGTAAAATCTTTGTCAATAGTAAAAATAGAACCAGAATTAACAAAGAAACAAAAAGATGCTATATCTTTAGCAATAAAAAACGGTTATTACAATGTTCCTAGAAAAATAAGTGTAGAAAGCTTAGCAAAAATGGCAAAATTGAGCTTTTCAACATTTCAAGTTCATTTGAGAAAAGCTGAATCCAAATTAATCCCTTATTATTTTGAGTAACGATATATATCGCTATAAATCTTATAATCCCATATTATCAACGATTTTTATGATAGGCATACCTTCAGTGGCACAAGCC
>JBBTAL010000145.1:0-5836 GCA_038044225.1 Nanobdellota archaeon | reverse complement strand
AACATCCCGAAGTTTTCGATCGTTTAGGAATAGAACCTCCAAAAGGAGTTCTCTTACACGGCCCTCCAGGAACAGGTAAAACATTATTAGCAAAAGCAGTTGCAAATGAATCAGAAGCAAACTTTATTTTACTAAATGGTCCTGAAATTATGTCAAAATTTTACGGCGAGTGTGTAGCAAGCGACTCTTTAGTATTCACTAATGGAAGCGGACTTACAACAATTCAAGAAGCAGTAAAAAGTGGAGAAACACATAAAATAAGCGGAATAAACATGTCAAACCAAAAAGCAGAATTGCTTCTTGTTTCAGATACATATGACAAAGGGCTTCAGAAAACTCTAAAAGTATTCACACCTCACGGAATAATAGAATTAACTCCAACTTCAAAATTATTAGTATTAAACAACACAATACCTGAATGGAAATTTGCTCAAGATTTAAAAATATCAGACAAAGTAGCAGTGGCTAATGCTCTTCCAGAGATAGAAGAAAAAATTCCACCAATATTCAATTTTATAAATGATAATGTGAAATTCTCCGGAAGTTGGGTAAAAGATTTATTTAATTTTAATGGTAAAAATAAGGAATTAAGCCAAAAACTAGGAATACCTTCTAAAAAAATACAAGACATTAAATATAATGGTTCAGCTCCAGCAAAAATCATAAAAGAAATATATAAAGAAGGATTTGCAGAAAGCTTGAAGTTGTCAGGCAAGGGAAGAATACCTACAAAAATAACAAAAGATTTGATGTATCTGTTAGGTATATTAGCAGGAGATGGACATTTAAGATATAATTATAAAGATAATCATGTTTCTACAATTCAATTAACTAATATTGACACGGAAGTAATAAATAATTTCAAAAGAATTGTGGCTGAACAATTTGGAATCATAGATATCAAATACGACGGAAGATATAGCTACTATTTTTCTTCAAGTCCAATAGGAAATTTAATAAAGAATTTAGGAATTCCTGCAAAAGCCAAATCAAAAACTATCAGTGTTCCAAATTACTTAATAAGTATGCCTAAAGAATTTATTGCTTCCTATTTACAAGGTTTATTTGATACTGATGGGCATGTTCATCCAGTTCCAAGTGGTACACAAGTGTCATATTATACTATAAGCAAACAAATGATGAATGGAGTAAAATATTTATTATTAAGATTAGACATCCAATCAACATTTAGATATAGAAAGGATGGAACTTACGAATTAACGATAAGTGATACAGAATCTTTAATAAAATTTAAGGAAAAAATAAAGTTGTCTCATCAACAAAGAAGAGTTGCATTAGATAAAATAGTAAAAACTAAATATTCCAAACCTGTGTATAATAGAATTCCTCTTCAAGCCATAGTGGTAAGTATGCAGAAAAAACATAAAATTAGTGAACGTAATCTCATTAAAATGGGTCTTAATCCTTCAGTTAATGGATATACAAGAAACCAATCCAAGACCTTAATTAGTTTATTGCAAAAATTAAATGAAGATTCTAGATTAATAGAACAAATTAATATTTTAATCAATAATGATCTAATTTGGAGCCCTATAAATATTATACAAGAGTCAGAAGGACACGTTTACGATTTTACTGTTCCAAAAGATCATAACTTTATTGCGAATGGGTTTATAGTGCATAATTCAGAGAAAAAGATAAGAGACTTATTCGAAGAAGCAGAAAAAAATGCTCCTTCAATTATTTTCATAGATGAAATAGATGCAATAGCTTCAAAGAGAGAAGAAACTCAAGGAGAAGTAGAACGCCGAGTAGTCTCACAACTGTTGACAATGATGGACGGTTTAAACTCAAGAGGTAAAGTAATAGTCATAGGTGCAACAAACAGAATTAATTCAATAGACCATGCATTAAGACGCCCCGGTCGTTTTGATAGAGAAATTGAAATATCTGTCCCTGATAAAAAAGGCAGATTAAATATTTTAAAAATTCACACGAGAGCCATGCCTATGAAAAAAGACGTTAACTTAGAAGAATTAGCGGCAAAAACCCACGGCTTTGTCGGCGCAGATTTAGAATCTTTAGCAAAAGAAGCTGCAATGTCCGTTTTAAGAAAAGCTCTTCCAGATTTAAATTTAGACGAAGACAAAGAAATACCTCAAGAAGCTCTTGAAAAAATGATTATAGGAAAAGATGACTTTGACAATGCGCTTAAAGTAGTAAGACCAAGCGCGATGCGTGAAGTTCTGGTAGAAATGCCAAACATTTCATGGGAAGACGTCGGCGGTCTAAATACTATAAAACAGGAATTAAAAGAAGCAGTAGAATGGCCAATTAAACATCGAGAAAGTTTCGAAAGATTAGGAATAAAACCTCCAAGGGGAATTTTATTATATGGTCCTCCTGGAACAGGAAAAACACTTCTGGCAAAAGCAGTGGCGAAAGAATCTGAAGCCAATTTCATCAACGTCAAAGGTCCATCTTTGCTTTCAATGTGGGTAGGCGAATCAGAAAAAGGTATCCGTAAAATTTTTGAAAAAGCCAGACAAGTATCTCCTTGCGTAATCTTTTTTGACGAAATAGATGCATTAGCAGGAAAAAGAGGAATGGAAATGGGTTCAAAAGTTACTGAAAGAGTCCTTAATCAAATGCTTTCAGAAATGGACGGCATTGAAGACTTAAAAAATGTAGTAGTAATTGGAGCAACAAACCGCCCAGATATGTTAGACGCTGCCCTAATGAGACCTGGAAGATTTGACAGAATATTGCTTGTAGATGTTCCAGACGAAAAAAGCAGAGAAAAAATAATTGAAATACACACAAAAACAATGCCTATATTTCCAACAAAAGATGAAATAAAAGAAATAGAAAGATATTTTGGCAAAGACTCAAGATTAACTCCTGAAATGTCTGACCAACAAAAATTAATTCAATACTTAGTAAGAAAAACTGAAGGATTCGTCGGAGCGGACATTGAAAGTTTCGTAAGAGAAGCTGCAATAATTGCATTAAGAAAAAACATTCAAACCAAAGTCGTAACAGTCACAGACTTCGACGAAGCTCTAGTCAAAGTAAAACCATCAGTATCTGAAGACACAGCAAAGCGTTACAAAAAAATAGAAGAACATTATTTGAAGAAAGCGAAGATCGGTGGTTTGGAATTAGGCCCTCTTTACGCTAATTGATTTTTATTATTTTTTATCTTCTCGATAAGATTTAGGCGTAACAACAATCAATGAAAACTTATCTTTAGGATGTTGTGCATCCCACTTATTAAGATTATCTCTAAAATCGTGATCCACCCCAAATACAACAACAGAATAAGGTTCACAGCTACTATAGAGAACATCTAAAACATGATTCTCTCGAATATCTGATGTAACTCTTATAGCCTTATCTCTTTCTTCAGATGTTTTAGCTAAATGAACTAAAAGATAAGAAGTTGAATTAATATCTATATTCTCAGATGCTTTTATTTCTAATAATCCTTTAGATCCTAATATCCGTCCAGCACCATTGCTATACCAATATTTTCCAGAGTTGCTAATTTCTTCTTTTGTAGTATATCCAGAATCTGAATAAAAAGAACTTCTAGAAGTTATCTCTTTTTGACAGTCTTGAGGAGAATCGTCTTTAAAACAAGACTCTAATCGAATAGACTTTAAACCATTTTTGTTTTTAAGATATAAAAGAATTGTTTCTATATCCCTTTGGATGGTAGAAGCTTCATTTAAATTTTCTCTAACCACCTCTCGGTACATTAAGAGTCCTTCTCTATTAGATTTTATCCACGAACTTGACTCAGAGCCATTAGCACTAATCTGATCAATTTTTGTCTGTTCTTTAATAAAAGATATTTCAGGAAGAGCTTGATGTACCTGTTCTACATGAACCAAGCAATGTTTTGCACCAGGAGTTTCATATTTTTGAACTTCACGAGCACCGTCTAAAGCAATAGGAAAATTATGAAAGTAAGTCTCTGCTTCAGTTGGTTCTGATTTTGAGCAAGAAGACAAACCTATCAGTAAGGAAGCAAGTCCGGCCTTCAAAGTACTTCTAATATTAACCATAATTTTTCACAAATAACTCGCTTTTTAAACCTTTAGAATTCAAGTTTTGATGTATATAACATAAAGCCATTATTATTTTAAAATCGAAAAGTTAATAATAATATGGAAGAAGATAATAAAAGAAAAATTGATTATTGGAGTATAGGTTTCTCAGTAATTTCAATAATATTTGCTAATCTAACATTTTTCATACAAGATGAAAATCAAAAATATGTTATGCTTGCATTCACTATAATCTCGATATTAACTGCAGGAGCAATATATTACATAAATAAAATAAGCCATATTGAAAAACTAATTTCTAAAATAAAAGAAAATTCAGAAAACAGCTTTAAAGAACTAAAAGAAAAAATTAACTATATAAAGGAGCTATACGAATTAAAGTTAAGAGTTGATATGTTAGAAAAAAGAAATAAATTAAACAAAAAAGGCAATTTCAATCTGTTAGACATAGTAAAAATAATAATAGCAATAATTCTTATTTATGTAATCGTTCAAGTAATAAAATCTCTTTAATCTCTCGTATCAATATTAGTATGCTCTAGTCACTAACCATCCAGTCACAGAACCACGAGATGACAACTAACTGATAATTTTAAATGAAGAAGATTCTAAATCTCCAACTCTAATCTTGTAATCATTTCCAGAAATTATTTGCATTTGATCGATATCTTCATATTTTACTATTTTTGGAACTATCCACTTTACTGATCCGGTGTTTTTTACGTTCTTAAATAAGATAATTCCCTTTGTTAGGCATACTTCACTTGTTACTTCTGTATTTTGACTGTTGCCTGTGTTTTGACCGTTACTTCCTTCTCCTCTGGGCTCGGAGGATGTTGGTATTGAAGTACTTTGGTGACATTTTGGAGTCTGATCTATAAGAGTGATGTAATCAATTGTTTCAATATTTCTACTTTCCCATTTAATATCATAAGTGCTTCCAATTTTCAATGCAGAGTTTTCTTGTGGGAAAATAATCTTATTTACCTTAGGCGTTGACGGTTCTTCTATATACAAGGGCACTTTGTTACTTGTCCCAAAGATATTTTCTATGTATATTTCATATTTTCCTGGTTCAAAGTCAAGTTCAGTAATTATTTCATCAATAAACCTTACATTTAATTGACGTTCAGTTTGAGGTACACCTTCAACTAGCGTAAAATAAATGTCATAATGCTCTTTTGAATCTGGATATATCTTTATGCGATTACCTCTTAATTCATCTGGTGCAAAGTTCTCTCCCGAAATAGTTATAGTAGAAAACTGATTTATATTTTTAATTTCTAAATCATTTGCCATATTAGGTATTGCTCTAAGAGACCCTGAGTCAGGAGCTACCGATTTTATTATTGGATCTATGTCTTCTCCTTTTATTGTTACGAAAACCTTGTCCATTGAACCGTGAGTTCCTTGTCCATTAGTCCCTACTACAATTAAAAAATTTCCAGTTAAACCCTCTGGAACCTTCCACTTTAGACTCCTTTCTTTTAACTCTCTTCCTAAAACTATACCTAATGTTTCCCTTCCTTCATCATCTAACTTGATTAGTTTTACGCTAACTGAATATTCAACAATTACAAAACTTGAAGTATCCCATTCAATATTAATCTCATCTCCTTTGTTTAAAGTTGGAAGAAGAGAAAATATTGAAAGATAATTTTTGGGATTATAGAAAATCGGCAAAATCGAATGGCCAAATAGAACCGAGTTTCCACGTTTTCCGGGAAGGGCCGTTCCCGGATATTGAATAATGTGTTCACTCAAATCTTCCCCTCCAATTGCAACAGTTGCTTTGTCGATTT
>JBBTAL010000144.1:0-1591 GCA_038044225.1 Nanobdellota archaeon | reverse complement strand
CTCAAGCAATCAAAATTTCTCATGCTTTAGAGCTTTTAGAAACACAAACTCTATCTGGATTAAATGCGTATTTGCAAGGTTTGCAGAAACAAGCAGATGAAAAAAAGAGCAGAGGAGTTCAAACAATAGTCAATTCGATGGACTTTAAGGCAGTGATAACCTCTTTGAGAAAACTTGCTGAAAAAAACATAGAGCATCCAAAAATAGAAACTTTAAAAAAACTAATTGAAAAAGAATTCTCTCAAAATAATAATTCTAAAATTATGGTTTTTGCACAATTTAGGGAAACCGCAAGCGTTATTGCAAAAAGTTTGAATTCTTTGGTGGGAGTCAATGCAAAGACATTTATTGGGCAAGCAAAAAAACAACAATCTGGTGTTAGTACTGGGTTATCTCAAAAGGAACAGAAAAGTGTGATTGAACAGTTCAAGTCAGGAGAAGTTAATATTATTGTGTCGACCTCGATAGGCGAGGAAGGTCTTGACATACCAGAGGTAAATGCAGTATATTTTTATGAGCCTATTCCATCGGAAATAAGGAGAATTCAACGTGCTGGAAGAACTGCAAGACTAATGAAAGGAAAATTAGCAATACTTATTACTAAAGATACGAGGGATGAAGCTCATCATTATGCTTCGATTGCTCGAGAGAAGAAAATGCATAGGACTATAGATATTGTAAACAAAGAACTCTCAGATAAAAATCAGGCACTGGATAAATTCAAATGACTTTTTTCAATATATTTTCAAAACAAAAGATAGTTGAAAAAGGAGTTGTTAAAATAATTGTAGATAATAGGGAGAAAAATTCTTTAGTCATAAGTGAACTTGTTAAGCGAGGGTTTGCTGTTGAGTTTGAACAATTAGATGTTGGAGATTATATTGTGAATGGTGTTGCTGTTGAACGGAAGACTATCTCTGATTTGAAGAGTTCTATAGTGGATAAGAGAATAATAAGTCAGCTAAATGAATTGAAGCAATATCCTAAACATTTGTTGATTGTTGAAGGTTTTGGAGGAGGAGATATTTATTCTGAAGGAATTCATGAAAATGCTTTTCGCGGTTTTTTATTGAGCGTAGCTTTTAATTTTAAGACCCCTATGATATTTTCCATTGACGAAGAAGATACTGCAAAATATCTCTCTGTTATTGCGAGAAAAAATGATAAAAATGAAAACCCTATTAGGGCATCTAAGATATTGCTTTCAGATAAAGAACAATTACAATTTATCATCGAAGGATTTCCTGAAATAGGTCCTGCAACTGCAAAGAAGCTGATGAATGAATTTTCTAATCTGAAAGAGGTAGCAAACGCAAGCAAAGAACAGCTAGAAAAAGTTATTGGGAAAAAATCACAACATTTCTATAATTTAATTAATGAACCGTTTCGATAGTTTTTTTTGTAAAGACTTAGGAGTTTTCCTACATCTACTTGATAAACAGAATCATCTTTGTAAAATAATAGCCCTTCACAATACTCCCAGACTTTTTTATAATCTTTATCATCACAAACTAAAACTCCCGTCTTGTAATTATAAAAAGCCCTTGTAGCTTCATTTACTAACCAACTATCGTGTCCAAAAAACCTAATC
>JBBTAL010000143.1:4224-11320 GCA_038044225.1 Nanobdellota archaeon | reverse complement strand
TTGAATCTATCTTCATTATTCTCTTTATTCCTTTTCTCAAAGCTTTCTAATATGTCTGGGATGTCATTCTCTTTAATCTCATTTCTTTTGTCATCTAAGCTTTGCCCATCAGCTTCCATATCATAGAACCAAACCTTTTCAGTTGGTTCTCCTTTTGTGAAGAACAAAACAGCAGTAGAAACTCCTGCATATGGCTTGAATATTTCCGAAGGCATTGAAATTACTGCATCCAACCTACATTTTTCTAAAAGCAATCTTCTTATTGACTTATGGGCATTTGAATTCCCAAATAACACACCGTCTGGGACAATTACCGCACATCTTCCCCCAATAGACAAACAATTATACATTAATTCTAAGAATAGCAACTCCGTCTTACTCGTGCTTATTGTGAGTTCATCAGATTTTTCGCTTTCATTTATAGAACCCTTAAAAGGAGGATTTGCAAGAATCACATTATATTTCCCTTTTTCATTATATCTCTTTGATAATGTATCCTCTCCACTTATTTGAGGATTAGTTATGCCATGCATCATTAAGTTCATGACGGCTATTCTTACCATTGTCCTATCAATATCATATCCATAAAGGGACTCTTCATCTAATATCTTCTTTTTCTGTGGAGTTAGTGTGCTAACTCCATTCTTTTGGTTCTTATGAAGGATATATTCATAAGCATTTACTAAGAAACCAGCAGTCCCACATGCAGGGTCTAATATTAAATCTCCAAGTTCAGGATTAGCAAGTTCTACCATCATCTTAATAATATGTCTAGGAGTCCTAAACTGCCCATTCTTACCTGCAGATTGTAATTCTGATAAAAGGTACTCATAAATATCCCCTTGAGTATCTTGATTTTGTTCCTTAATATGCAAATCATTTATTATATTTACTGCTTCAATCAATAAAGACGCAGTAGGTAAAGAGAAAGTTGCGTCTTTCATATAATTTGAATAATGAGTATTATCTCCGCCTAAGCCCCTCATAAATGGAAACACAACATCTCTAACATGAGCAAGTATCCTATCAGAAGGATACTCACTCCATTCAGACCACCTACAATCTTTATGTCCTTCAAATATAGACTTAAACTTAATTCCTTTAAGAGCGGCATTTTGTTCATTAAGGACATCTTTATCCTCAAGTTTCTTCATAAACATCAAGTAAGATATTTGTTCAATCGCCTGAAGCGGATTACTAATTCCTCCAGACCAAAACTTGTCCCATAACTTTCTTATCTTAGATTTTAGTTCTGCGTGTAACATGTTATCTCTTTGCTCCATTCTTTTTTAATGGGCAAGATGTAAAATCATCTTTATTTAATAAGATATATTTATTTACAGACTTGATTAATTCATTTGAAGTTGAAAAAAGGGCTTTTCTACCAGTTTCGTAATATGTATGAAGAATAGTTGAAACATTTCTTTCATTTAACTTTTTAATTACTGGGACGAAATCTGAGTCTGTTGCTATTAAACTAATCTTTTTAATTTGTGGAAAATCGATTAATATATCCATTAAATCCATCACCATCAAAGAATCAACTCCTTTTTGACCATATTCAAACTTATTATTTATCTTAAGTCTCTGACATCTTCCTTCACGAATAATGAAATCTTGGTATTTCTTCATTGCAGAAATAAATGTATCATAGTCTCTCTTCCGTTTAGTTTCCTCGGGAGAGGGATTGGAAGGTAAAAATGGAGGAGCCGTGTAATAAAATATCTTTTTACAATTTAAATTTTGTTTTCTGGACAGTTTTCTTGAAAATTCTATCAAATCATAGACTAAATATCTTCCATTTCCGAAGTGTTTGGAAAGCTTGGATAAAAATCCACCATCAATAAAAACTGCAGTATCATCCATTTTTAATTGCCCCATATTTAATAAACATAAAATTAAAAAAAGACTCATCCAGCAACCCTTGCGGATTACTGGGGTTCATGTTAATTTTACATGTAAAAGCAAGTTTATAAAACTTGTTATTTAATCTATAGATATTATTCTTTGCCTTTGATTTTAGATTTAAATGTGACATGTTATTGTTTGACTCCCATCTCTCTTTTCAAAGTCTGTTCAAATCGATTTATTAATCTTCTTTCAGTTATCAAAAATAGTTGATCCTGAACTCCGATTATTCCTAAATTTTTTGTATATTCTTCTTGACCTAATTGTTTGGAACCATCTTTAGGATATCTCGTCCAGTTGGAGTGTGGAAATGTAATCATTGCTAAAAACCATAAAAATAAAAAGTTTATTGGAATGTCAAGCACGCCTTCACCAACTTTTTTAAACCTATTAAATACTCTATTAATTTCATTTTGTTCTTCGTTATCAAATAAATTGAGATTATTTATTATTTGGTTCAATGAAATTATGAAAGTAGAGATTTTATTTTTAAGAACATTCTTTTGAGACTTAACATTTTTATGTATCTGTTCAAATAAAAAGATTAATTTTTTTATTTCTCCTTTAGACATTTTAGCTAGTTTGTAACTATCAAGTTTAATCACCCTTTCTAATTTTTTCTTAGACTCTATAACTGCAAGAGGACTTCTATCTTCATCTAGTAATAAATAATCAATAAATCTATCGACTCCGTGTTCAATGCCTATCTCGCGACCGACATACTCTTTCAATTCAAATTTAGACTTTACAGGATTTACCTCTTCTTTTACATATCCGCCTTTGAATTTCCAGCCAACTCTCTCCAAAACAGGATTAACTAGTTCGCTCCGTGTTTCAGCTTCAGACATTTGCTTCTTATCCATACAAAACTAATCCCATCAGACTATTAAAAATCTTCTTTCCTCGAAATACCAATCACTACCCACCTAAATCCCCAACACTCCTCAACATTGTCACAATAAACTAAGACTGTAAACCAATACCCTACTTCCTCAAACCCTTCAATGTCCCTGAAACTCTAACAATCTTCAAAGTATCTTTCGCCAAAGCCAAAGCGGCACGAACATTAGTCAAAGCCTCTCGGTTTACACAAACTACAACATCTCCAGCAATTTCAGACACAAAAACAGGAGAAGCTTCAGCCCAACCAAGAACGCCGATATATTCAAGAATCGCTTTCTCTACAGAACCACGCAATCCTTTAATTAATAAGTATCTTTTACTATCGCGTGCAGAGGATTTTAAAGTAAGCATGTCAAGATTTCTTAGAAGTCTAACTTTTTAAAGTGTTTGAAATCTTGATCATCCAAAAAACCAACTGCAAGGTTTTTTTGATGTCGAAGTGTTTGGAAACCACACACTTTAGTGTGTGGAACACTTCGAGCATCCAAAAATCGAGCACCAATCAAACCACACCTTTTAAGGTGTGGTGGTGCATCGATTTTTTGATGTTAATTAATTATCTGAGAACCAACAATCTCATTAGCAGTCTTTCTTAATGTATTGCTTTCAAGTGCAAATCCAAGTGCCTCAGCACCTCCGACTTTGAAGTTAGCCATTCCTATAATTTTACCTTCCTTATTTACAAGAGGCCCTCCAGAATTTCCAGGATTTAAAGTAACATCAGTCTGAATATATGCTTGAAGCCCGTTAGGCCCTTCTCTATGTAACGCAGAAACAATTCCTTCAGTCACTGTAAAAGAAAGTCCAAGAGGATTTCCAATAGCTATTACTTTTTCACCAATTACTACATCATCAGAATCTGCAATGTCAAAATGATCTAAATTACCCGAAATTTTCAAAACCGCAAGATCAGCATTAGCATCAACCCCAATAAGTTCAGCAACATAAACCTCATTGGCATAAGTTTGAACTTGTATAGTATTACTTTCTTCAATTACATGATTATTTGTGATAATATAACTACCATCTGCAACGATAAAGCCAGTTCCAGCAGATATATCTGTTGTAACAGTAACTACTTTTTTAATAGCATCTTCAATTACAAGGGAAAAATCCTGTTGAGTGGACTTTAGAAATTCTATTTGATTTTCAAAATCTGTTCTCTGTTGAGACAAACTTCTAATTATCTCTCCAACACGATACTGATTCTCCTGCTTCAAAACATTTATCGCACCGTCAATTTCCTCTTCAAAATTCTCTTGTTGTGAAATTAATTTAGCAGACTGAGAACTAATAAATGTAAAAGAAATTAACTGAATAACTAACAAAAGAACTACTGCCCCATATAACACATTAATGTGATGTTCCATGACAGAGTTTGTATTATGTAATATATATAGCTTATGGACAATTCTGTTGATTATAACTCTCCAATTTCAGAATTGTCCTTTAGAGAATTCTGAACAAATTACAAATACGATTATTAGAATTCTCTATACTTTTAGTATTATTTATAAGCTTATTTTGTTTTAGTATATTATGGTTGAAAAGGATCCAGTCCGAAAAGTCCAAGAAAAACTTGTAGCAGGAATATCCGAAGACGGAAGACCTCCAGAATCAATAAGGTCTCTTCATGAAATGTCAAGATATGTTCCCCCGAATACTCCAGTAGACCAATTTGCAAGAGCAGTGGATGGTTTAGTTCAGGAAGGAGTGACTCCCATGAGGCAAACTCCAATCGCCAAAGGTTACTCTTTCGAACCAAACCGAGCAAGGGGAAAATATCTTTAATTTATCACAAACGCTCGATTAATCACCTAATTTAGATTTGCATTTATACAAATAGAGATTCAAAAATCATGCAGTTATCTATATAAACTTACTTAACAATATCAAAATATGGTGAAGATTCATGCAATAGGAGGTTACAGCGAAGTCGGTAAAAACATGACTGCTGTCGAATCAAAAGAAGACGTGACTTTATGTGATGCAGGATTATTCATACCCGCTTTAGTAGGGGTAAGTGAAAAAGAAAAAATCCCTACAGAACATGGGATGAGAGCAATAGGCGCGCTTCCAAATGACCATTACTTGGACGAAAATAAGTTGCGTCATAAAGTTAAATCCATTCTAATATCTCACGCTCACTTAGACCACGTCGGAGCAGTTCAATATTTAGCACATAGATACAATGCAGGAGTGTACGGAACTCCTTACACAATGGAAGTTCTAAAAAGTTTACTTCCAGAAAGAGGACTGCCAATGCACAATAAGATGCACACAATAAAATCTAACGGAGTAACAACAGTAAACGGAAAAGAAAAATATAAAGTCGAATTCGTAAATATGACTCATTCAACACTTCAATGTGCTTTAGTTGCAGTTCACACCCCAGAAGGAGTCGTTCTATATGCAAATGACTACAAACTCGATAACACTCCCGTAATTGGAGATAAACCAAATTACAGGCGTCTAAAAGAATTATCTAAAATAGGAGTCAAGGCGTTAATTGTAAACTGTCTTTATGCTCATTCAGAGAAAAAAACTCCATCAGAACAAGTTGCTCGTGAAATGGTTCGAGACACTCTGATAAACACAGAGGACAGCAAATCCGGTTTAGTTGTAACAACTTTTGCATCTCACATTGCAAGATTAAAATCAATAGTGGATTTCGGGCAAAAGTTAGATAGAAAAATTGTTTTTGTAGGAAGGAGTTTAGCAAAATACGTTTCTGCAGGAGAAGTCATAAATCAGGTGCCTTTCAAAAAAAATATTATAATGGCAACATACAAAAAACAAGTAGAAAAATTCTTAAAACAAGCAAATGAAGATAGGAGTAAATATTTAATCGTCTGTACTGGTCATCAAGGAGAGAAAGGCTCAATTCTTGACAGAATGGCTCGAGACCAACTGCCTTATAAAATAAAAGAAGGCGACCACATAATATTCTCATCTAAAACAATTCCTGCTCCAGAAACTATTGCCTCAAGAAGCGACTTACAAAACAGATTAAAGAAATTCAATCCAGTAATATTTGATAATCTTCACGTTTCGGGACATGGCTCAAGAGAAGATTTAATGGAACTAATAAAATTAACAAATCCTGAGAATGTTATTCCTTCACATGGTGACCATGCAAAAACTATTCCTGGAATGCATGTAGCAGAAGAAATGGGGTACAAAAAAGGTTATAATGTTCATTTGCTTTCTAATGGTCAGTCAGTAACACTAGCATGAGAGAAGACATTATAGGTATGTTGAAGAATGCAATCGAGCATGGAGGAAATCCTTCACGAATTGCTCAATCTCTAATTAATTCAGGTTATCCTTCAGCAGAAGTACAACAAGCCCTTACTTATATTACAAACGCAATGCCTCAACCATCCTCAACTCAAGGCAATCCTAATTCCCAGATAACTCCCCAAACAATTCAACAACCAGCTCAAAAAACAACAATCTCAATAAGTCCTCCGCAATCAAGCAATCAACAATCAACAAGCTATTTTTCTCAAAATCAGAAAATGCCAACGCCTCCAGTTTATCAAAATCCTCAAGTTTCACAAACCTCAAGTCCTCCACAAACACCCCAATTTATCATAAAACCACTTCCTTCAACAAAAGGTAACCTTCCAAGAGGAACGTGGAAACTCATATTTATGATATTTATTTTACTAGCCCTAGTAGGTTCATTAATTTCAGTAATTATCTTTAAAGATAAAATATTAGATTGGATAAGCTAATAATTCAGTATGAGTTTAGTCTACGAGCCCGCTGAAGATTCTTTTCTCTTTGAATCAGTAATATCAAAATATTCAAAAAACAAGTCTGTTCTAGATATGTGTACAGGTTCAGGAATTTTAGCAAAAAAAGCCCTAGAGTCAGGCGCAAAATCAGTTTCAGCAGTAGACATAAACAAAGAAGCAATTAAAGAAGTTAAGTCAAAAGGAATTAATGCAATTAAATCAAATTTATTTCAAAAAGTAAAAGGAAAATTTGATTTAATATTATGTAATCCCCCATATCTCCCAAAGAACGAGAGAGAAGACAAACAAAGCAGTTTAGCAACAACAGGTGGAAAAAAAGGAGACGAATTAATTTTAAAGTTTCTAAAACAAGCAAAAGAACATCTAGAAAAAAACGGAATTATTCTGTTATTAGTTTCATCTCTCACACCAATGGACAAAATTAACAAGTTATTAGTTCATGAAAAGCTAATATCAAAAGTAATAGCAAGTAAAAAGATTTTCTTTGAAAATCTTGAAGTCTTGGAAATTAAAAATAAATT
>JBBTAL010000143.1:0-4124 GCA_038044225.1 Nanobdellota archaeon | reverse complement strand
CAAGTAAAAAGATTTTCTTTGAAAATCTTGAAGTCTTGGAAATTAAAAATAAATTTAGAAGAAAAACATTATTCCGATGAAAGCAATGGTGAATCTTATAGATGGCAAGACAGAAACCCTCCCAAAATCGAACACAAATATCAGCCCTCGAGAATAAGGCAAAATCCACCAAGATACCTAGAGCACAGGGGTCAAGATACAGAGGATAGATACAAATAAACCCTAAGGTGTTAAAAAACTATCACAACAAAACCTAAAAACCAGGCAGGTCAGCAAATCTCATGAGATTTGCACATTTAGCCGATTGCCATCTAGGAGGCTGGAGATATCCAGAATTACAGCAGTTAAACTTTGAAAGCTTCAAATATGCATTAGAGTTATGCAAAAAAGAAAAAATTGATTTTATTTTAATAGCAGGAGACTTATTTGATTCAGCATATCCCCCAATAGAAATAATAAAAGACGCATTCAATGAATTTAGGAAATTAAAAGAATTAAACATACCTGTTTTCTTCATAGCAGGCAGTCACGACTATTCTATTTCAGGAAAAAGTTTTTTAGACGTAATGGAAAAATCAGGTTTCGGAATAAATGTTCATAAGGCACAGGACAGAAATGATTCAATAATTTTAGAACCAACAATTTACAAAAACATTGCAATTTACGGTTTCCCGGGAAAAAAAACTGGCCTAGAGGTTTACGATATTCCAAAAATAAAATTACAAGAAGCACCAGGATTATTTAGAATTTTAATGTTACATACAACATTAAAAGACGCACTTCCAACATTAGATATTCCTTCAGTAGATAGAAAATTACTTCCGCAGGTAGATTACATAGCCCTAGGACATTTACATCTATTATATGAAAAAGAAAACGCAGTATACGGGGGTCCAATATACCCAAATAATGCAAGCGAATTAGAGGACTTAAAATACGGAGCTTTTTACATAGTAGACACAAACAAAAATATAAAACGTCACAATATAAAATTAAAAGACGTTTTAGTTCTAGATTTAGAAATAACAGACTCTTTAGAAGGTACTGAAACAATAATCAAAGAATTAAAAAATCAACCATTAAAAGATAAAATATTAATATTAAAATTAAAAGGTGTTTTAGAGCGAGGAAAAATAGTAGATATAAATTTTAACAAAATAGAAGAATTTTGCCGTTCACAAGGAGTATTCTGCTTTTTGAAAAACACAACAAAGTTATTCTTTCCAATTGTAGAAATAGACGTCTCCCCTCAAACAGAAGATTTTGAAAAAGAAATAGTTGATAGTTTTTGCATTAAGAACCCTCATGAACTAAACAAACATATTCCCTTATTGTTATCAACGCTCAATTTAGAAAAGAAAGAAGATGAAATAGCACGTACATTCGAAGACAGATTATTTGCAGATTCAAAAAGGATACTATTTCCATGATTTTCAAAAGTATAAGGCTAAAGAATATAAGAAGCTACAAAGAAGTAGAAATAAAATTTCCAGACGGAGCTGTTTTGTTAGCAGGAGACGTCGGCTCGGGCAAAACAAGCGTTTTATTAGCAATAGAATATGCTTTATTCGGTCTTCAACCCGGGCAGAGAGGGGCATCTCTTTTAGCCAATGGCGAAGAATATGGGGAAGTCTCTCTTGAAATAGATATTGATGGAACAAAAGTAGTAATTGACAGAGGACTTAAAAGAAATGTAAATTCGATAAACCAAGATTTTGCCGCAATAACTATAAATGACCTGCGCTTCGAATCATCAGTAACAGAAGTCAAGCTAAAGATTTTAGAATTATTAAATTATCCGATAGACTTCGTAAGGAAGAATAATCTTGTTTACAGATATACAGTTTATACCCCCCAAGAAGAAATGAAGCAGATAATCTTTGAAGACACAGAAGTTCGTCTTGACGTTCTAAGGCATGTTTTCGGCATAGACAAATATAAACGCATTCAAGACAACGGTCAGCGAATCATAAATTGGATTAGGGAAGAATCAAGAGCTCTTCAGATAGAATCTGCTCTTCTAGATGTAAAAAAGAATGATTTAGACTCAAACATCAAACTTATCAAAATTTTAGATTCAAAAATAATAACAAAAGAAAAAGAAATAAATCAATCAAAAACAGCCCGAGAAGTTCAGCAAAAAGAAGTAGAATCTTTAGTTCAATTAGTCACAGAAAAAGAGGTTTTTAAAAAAGAGATAGAAAAATCGGCAATAATGGCAGGCAATAAGCAAGAACAAATATCAAGAATTATAAAAGATTTAAAAGAAATAGATGAAATAATAGGGGATGCAAAAATACAGCCAGAATATGCAAAAATAAGCACCATTGTAGAACAAATTTTAAAAATAAGAAAAACAATAGAATTATTAGACAAAGAATATCTTAATTTAAGTTCAAAGAATAAGTCTTTAGATATTCTGAAGCAACAGGAGATTACTAAGAAAAATAGAGTTTTTCAGATGGGTTTCTGTCCTACGTGTCTTCAAGACGTTCCAGAAGTTCACAAACATAATATAATGAACGCTACAGAAACAAGAATAAAAGACATAGAAAAAGATAAATTGGTTCTATCTTCGGAAATAACAAGAATAGAAACAGAATTAAAAAAACAAAAAGAAAATCTCAAATTAATTGAGCACGAACGTATAACTATAGAAATACAAAATGTTAAACAAGAAAATATTGACAAGTATATTAAGAAAAAAGAAGAGTTATTAAAATTAAAAGAATCTTTAGACAAAGATGCAGTTTTAATTAACGAGCATATAGATTCTCTTAAAAAATCATCTTTAGAATACACCAAATTTGAAAATTTATTGAAAGTTAAGAAAGAAGAGTTATCAAAATTAATTGAAAACGAACAGAAAATGGAAATAGAATTAGCAGAGATTAGAAAAGAAATAGAATTAATTAACAGAGAGATAAGTAAACTTCAGAAAGAGATTTACATCGGCGAACAATCAAGAAGCAAACTAATTAATATGTTAAATATAGAAAACTGGCTGTCAAACAATTTCTCTAATTTAATAAAATTCACAGAGAAAAATATCCTCATAGCGTTAAGAAAAGAATTTACTAAGATATTTAATAAATGGTTTTCAATGCTTACAACAGATTCATTTGAAGTTTACCTAGATGAAACTTTCTCTCCAGTAATAGTGCATAATGAATTCGAGTTAGATTACGCATTTCTTTCAGGAGGAGAAAGAACCGCAGTAGCCCTTGCATACCGCCTAGCACTCAACCAGTTAATCAATTCAATCCTAAGCAAAATAAAAACCCAAGACATAATAATCTTAGACGAGCCTACAGAAGGATTTTCAGAACAACAACTCGATAAGATGAGGGATATGTTACAGGAAATGCATCTTAAACAGCTCCTCATAGTCAGCCACGAAACAAAAATGGAAGGTTTTGTAGATCACGTGATAAGGTTTAGAAAAATTAATGGGATATCTACTGTAATCGCAGAGAATTCACAACAAGAACCACTACAAAGAGACAACAATAGAAACATTTAAATACCCTGAGTTTTTCGCTCCTTTATGATACTAAAACAAGAAACAGTCAATAAAGTAAAAGAACACTTTGACCTAAACATTTATGAAACCAAAGTATGGCTTGCTCTATTGTCTAAGGGAATTGTAACAGCAGGCGAAACAGCTGAATTGTCAGGCGTTCCACGTTCAAGAACATACGACGTTCTAGAATCTCTAACAAAAAGAGGATTTTCAATAATCAAAGTTGGAAAACCAGTAAGATACATTGCAGTAGAACCTAAAACAGTTTTGGAAAGAATGCAAACAAACACATTAAACAAAGCAAACGAAAAAGTAACTACTCTTTCAAATCTAAAAGGCACTTCTGAATATGAAGAGTTAGTTCAATTGCATAAAGAAGGTATGACTCCTATAAAATTAGAAGAACTTTCAGGTCACATTAAAGGCAGAGCAAACATTCTTTCAAAGTTAAAAGAAATGATTAATTCAGCAGAAAAAGAAATTTTAATTCACACTACAGCAGAAGACTTTGAAGACAAATCCCGTGTCTTAATGTCAGTTCTAAATAAAGTAGACAAAGAAAAAGTAAAAATAAAAGTAAACTTAAGCGGAGACCAATACA
>JBBTAL010000142.1:0-3323 GCA_038044225.1 Nanobdellota archaeon | reverse complement strand
TCTTTGAAGGCAGTGAACCTCCAGTAACTACAAAGACATCTCCAATGGCTTTAACAAACTGATGAGGAATAATGACTCCGCGAGCACCCCCAAGAGTACTTGTAAATCCTCCACTAACGCGGATTTTCCATCCATCTACTTTATTGTCCATTAAATTAACATCATCTACCTGTCCAAAGTACTCTCCTTCAGCAGTATAAACGTGTTTATTCATCACTTCTGAAATTTTCTTTATCTTAAGCATGTTATCAAAATGAGTTATTGTCTATTTATACTTTACGTTTACTAAATAGGCATATTGTAGTAGTATAAACATCAACCATAAATTTATATGTCAATGTGTTTTTTGTAAATCGGAGTTTAAATGAAAGATAAAGAAATAATCCACATAATTCTTGTAATAGCAACTCTTGGAATAATTTATGGATTCAACGAAATAGCCGAAATGAATCTTAGAGCATTTTCTTTGATCTTGGGATTTTCAGCAATAATAATAGGAATAAATATTTTGTCAAAGAAAATTGTGGCCTCAAGACTTGATGCAGACGTTGAACATGAAATATGGCAGATAAAAAGATTTGGTTTCCATCCAGGAGATGTTTTTAGAAAAAGTATTTCTGCAGGAATATTAATCCCTCTATTTGTAACTCTCGTAACTCTTGGTTCGATTAATCCCATGACTCTAATGACTTATGAAACAAGAGCTTTAAAGCGTCGTGCAGCAAAGAGATTTGGACCATATAGTTTTACTGAAATGACCGACTATCACAATGCTCTTGTTGGAGGGGCAGGAATAATAAGCTGTTTATTAATAACCTTCATAACTTATTGGATTCCAGGAGATCTTTGGAGCACAATGGGAAAGATGGCCACGTTCTACGCATTCTATAATATGATTCCCATATCAAAATTAGATGGCTCCCAAATTTACTTTGGCTCGAGAGTCTTATGGTCGGTATTAGCAGTAATAACTTTAATATTTCTTCTATATGCTATGTTTCTAGTATAAAAAGCATGGATGAACTGAAACACATTAATCCAAGAGAGTATCAAAAAGCAATCGTAGAAACTGCAAAGGAAAATAATACTCTTGTAATTTTACCCACAGGCATGGGAAAAACATTAATAGCTTTAATGCTTTCAATAGACAGAATAAAAAAATTTCCGGGTAAAAAAATACTTATTTTAGCACCTACAAGACCTTTGGTAGAACAGCATTTAGATTCTTTTAAAAAACAACTCCCTGAATTGTTTGCAGGATTAGACATATTCACAGGCACAGTAAATTCAAAAAAACGCAGAGAAATTTGGGGTTCAGCAGAAATAATATTTTCAACACCTCAATGCGTTGATGGAAGTACATTAATTTTCACTGAAGAAGGGCCAACAAAGATTTCAGATTTTTTTAAAGAGTTTAAATTTGAAAAAAGAACTAATGGAGAAAATTCATGGGAGATTGCCAAAATCAGTAAAATGGTCTTAGGACATGACGGAAAAAAGATAAGATTTCTAAAGGCAACTAAGGCCATTAAGTTGTTTAGTGAAGATATGATAAAAATAAAAACAGAAATAGGAAACACCCTTTGTTGTACTGGAGATCACCCCTTGCTTACAATTAGTTCGAAAGGTAAAGTCTTCTGGAAGAAAGCATCTAAGCTTAATAAGGGAGATTATATAGCATCAGCAAAAAAAATAAACATTAAACCGAAACAGGTAGATATTGTTCATATCATAGCAAAAAACGAAAACATTAAAATAGCAGATAAGTCACTTATTGCAAAATTAATAAAAAAATTGAAGGAAAACAAAATAAAAACATCTATTTATTCAAGATATTTTTATAACTTCATGCCATTAGGGCTTTTTTTACAATTAGCTAAAAAAGTAAGTTTAGATTATGAAAATTTGATAATAACAGACAAATATGGAAAAAGTGATTTTGTTAAAATACCTTATCAATTGAATCAAAAAGTAGCCTATATAATCGGAGCAATGATGGGAGACGGGCATTTAGGAAACAGAAAAAACCATGGAGGAGAAGTTGTTTTCTCAGATTTAGATAGAGAATCTGTTTCTAATGAATTTAAAGAAGCAATCAAAGAAGTTTTTGGAGTTGAGATGAAAAGAGAAAATAAAAAGGGACTAGTTGCATATAATTCCGCGTTAAGTAACGTGCTGATGGAACTTGGAATACCTAAAGGAAATAAGTCTAGAAAGATTAAAATTCCGAAATTCCTGTTTTTTGCAAACAATGAAAATATATGTGGATTTATCAAGGGAATTTTTGATACTGATGGAAGTGCTTCAAAATATGGAGTGTCTATATCAAGCGTTAATGAAAATTTCATAGGAGAATTAAAATGGCTATTTTTAAGAATAGGAATATTGGGAAATATTGAAAAAAGGATGAATAAAGGATTAATTAATAATAGAAAGCTAAAAGAATCAGAAATTTTTACATTTAGGTTTTCTGGAAGAAAAAATTTACAAATTTTCTTAGAATTAGCTCCAAACAAAGAAAAATGCATAAAATTAATAGAGGCATTAAAGAACGCTAAAAGACCGGGCACACGCTCAAAAGAAATTCTGCCAATAGTAGAACTGCTAAAAGAGATTCATAGTAGAAATAAAAATATAAATAAATCTTATAAATTTTCTTGTTTTTCTATAGATAATCTAAAAAGTTTGTCAAAAAAATTAAATAAACCAGATTCACTGCTATTAAAAGAGCTTCTTAAACTCCCAATAAGATGGGTAAAAATAAAGGAAAAAGAAAAAATTAATGAAAGAAAGAAGGTATTTGATTTGACTATAGAAAATAAGCATAATTTTATCACTAACTATTTAATAAGTCACAATTGTATTGCAAACGACGTTCGTAAAGGGCTATACAATCTAGAAGACGTATCCCTTCTCGTAATAGATGAAGCTCATAGATGCCTAAAAAATTATGATTATACTTATGTAGCTAACGCATATAAAGAGCAATCAATAAACCAAAGAATCCTCGGTTTGACGGCCTCTCCAGGTTCAGACAAAGAAAAAGTAACTCAAATATGTCAAAATCTAGATATAGAAAAGTTAGAAATTCGCACTCGTGATTCTATTGATGTAAAACCTTATTTACAAGAAAGAACATTTGAAAAGCACGAAGTTCCTTTTCCTCAAGAATTCATAGAACCCCGAGTACTCTTAAAAAGAATATATGATTCTAAGATAGAACAGTTGCGAAATCGTAATTTATTATTTGAACCTGCAAATAAAATAACACTATTAAAATTGCAGAATCGTCTAGCCTCTCAAGTAACTCCTGGCAATTTCAA
>JBBTAL010000141.1:0-2722 GCA_038044225.1 Nanobdellota archaeon | reverse complement strand
TTTGCATTAGCTATAGACTCGCCATGACGAACAAGAATTATTTTAGTAATCACATTAACTTTTTATTTAATCTATTTATAAATCCTACGGGCAACAAGGCTTTGCCCGAACATTAATTCTTTGCCCGTTCATCCCGATTTTCTGCCCGGACAGAAAAATCAATATAAATATTTCTCATAAAGATTTCCTGGACTAAAACGCATAAATTATGATCTAAAACTTTCAATAATATTTCATTGTCTTGTGACCCCCTCCTTTCTGCTTTTTAGATGATTACCAAATCTAGCCTTAATCATGCTCCAAACACAATAAGATAAAATGCATTAAACGCTAAAATCCACCAATGACTTTTATTCATTTTTTACTCTCTTTAACAATCTTCTCAGCCCTTAAAATCATTTCCTTCTTCAAACCTATAAACACTCCACCCTCTTTAGAGCCAATATAAGTATTCTCTCCAGGCTTAATAATATCATTTAGCTCATCAAGTTCAATATCTACATGAGTCACAGTAGCGTTAGATTTTCCCTTGATATGGACATACACATCCGCCTTCCCAATAAACAATTTACCATCACCAGGTCCACTCATAACAAACAAAAATATCTTTAGTAAATAAAACTAACTATTTCGCCCTTTGGTAAAGTCTAATTTCAGCAAGCCTCTCACCATGAACTCCAAGTCCTACATAGACGGGCTCAAAATAAGCCAATCTTCTTTTTTCTTCTACAGGTATCATACCAAATAATTCAGACAATGATTTAATATTAAAGTCTCCTTCGCCATCGACTTCAAATTCCAGAGTTTTATAAGGCATAGGATTTAAATCTCTAACTTGTTTAATTGCCTTCCTAGTAGCCAAAAAACCTCTTGCGTTTGGATCTCTAACTTTTAGCCCACATAATATTCCGCCACCAAATCGCGGGAGCGAATAAGTCTCATCTCCAAGTTCATCATTTCCAATAACAAATCTAGCTACGGGCATAGCCCCAGCTAAAAATGAATCAATTCCTTTAGTATCTTGTCTTGGGATTATTTCAGTCATAAGAAGTTTACCTTGAAAATCGCCCTATTTAAACCTTTCAAAGATAAGGTTTAAAAGTCCCTTGAAGCCACTATTCATATAGCGCGGTGGAGCAGCCTGGTTAGCTCACCGGGCCCATAACCCGGAGGTCGCGGTGTTCAAATCCCGCCCGCGCTATTCAAGTCTGAAAGACTTGTAAACAACAGGGGTTGTTTCACACGACGAAGTCGTGTGTTTCAAATACTTCGATTCGATGAGCGGAAGAATCGGAGTTGCCGATGACATCAAAAAGTTCTTCTCGTAACGTCGTGAGAACTTTTGGATGCTCAAAGTGCTCGAATGCACTTTGACATCAGTCATCGAGCATCCACCCTCGCTATAAAATAAACTTATTTTTAATCAAGAAATCTTTTACAATTTTATATATCTCTTTATGCCCTTTACTATTCGGATGGCAACCATCTTCTAATAGCTTTTTATAATTTTTATTTATTAGAAGGTTATACATTTCTAAGAAATGAACTTTTTGTTCTTTACATATAGTTCTTGCAACCTCTTGATAATCTTTTATAAATTCATTTTTATAAGAACAATCTTTAACCCATGGAATCGGATCAACTATTTCTTCGTCAACTGGTGTGTCTCCTAAAAATATTACTTTGGATGCATATTTCTTAGCTAGTTCTAATAATTCAGTTAGGTTTTTTCTATACTCTTCTTGAGATATCAGATGCAGTTTAGTCTTATTGTTAAATATAGAATCATTAGTTCCTATAGAAAAAATAATTAGGGTATCATTCTTTCCTTCGCCATCATTTAATCTATTTTTAGTCTCAAATTCAAATCTTGCTAACAAATCTTTAGAAGTATCTCCACTAACTCCAAGATTAAATACTGAAAAATAATCTGAATGGTTATTAATACTTATTTCAGTAAGGTGTTTTTTTAGTCTTTGCACCCATCCCCCTTCTTTATCCCAAAATCCTTGTACGATGCTATCTCCAAATGCTAGTATAGTAGTCATATCACTAAATAGAGGACATATTTTTATAGTTATCTTATCTTAAAATATAATGAAAAAAGCAATCATCATACATCGTTGGGATGGAAAACCAGATAGCGACTGGTATCAATCAGTCTCAGAATCTCTAAAAGAAAAAGAATTCCAAGTAGAAGTCCCTGAAATGCCAAATACAGCAGAACCAGAAATAATTGCTTGGATAAATAAATTAAAAGAAATAGTTCCTAAACCAAACATAGAGACTTATTTCATAGGTCACAGCATTGGTTGTCAAACTATCCTAAGATATCTAGAATCTCTAAAAGGAGCAGTTCAAGTAGGAAAAATAGTCTTAGTAGCTCCATTCTTCACATTACAAAACATAGAAGATAGAGAATCAGAAAGAATAGTAAAACCATGGCTAGAAACCCGAATAGACTTTGAAAAAGTAAAGATACATCTCTCAACATTAACAACAATCTTCTCGGACAACGACCCATTTGTAAGCCTCTCGGACAAAGAAATATTTAAAAGCTTATTAGGAGCAAAAGTAATAGTAGAGCATGACAAAGGCCACTTTACAAAAGACGATGGTTTCACAGACTTTCCTCTAGTCGTTAAAGAAATTACATCTTAAGACTCCATACAGTAGATGAACATTTTAAATCTTTTTGAGCATAGAGTCTGGAATTTTAACG
>JBBTAL010000140.1:0-2381 GCA_038044225.1 Nanobdellota archaeon | reverse complement strand
GTCATGCATCTCATAGTATTTTGCATCTCCTCCTTGGTCTCTAGCACAGTGAGCTGATTCTGCAGCTTTCTGAGCCTCAGCGTGAAATGGCAAAGGATAATCCTTCGTTATGATTTTCAAAGACCCATCATTAATGTATTTATCAAGTATAGGTATTGACTGTTGTGCTGCTCTTTGGCAGAACGGACATTCATAGTCTGTAAATTCTACAAGAGTAACTTCGGCATCTGCACTTCCCTTAACAGGATCTCCATCTGTCTCAACTGTTATTTTAGCAGTAGGCTCAGACGGTAATTGTGCTCCTGGTTGTTGTATCACATTTCCGGTCGGACTCTTTCCAGGCAGAACAAAAAATACAACTCCAAGTATAACAATACCTAATAAAACAAATGTTGAATACTTCCACAAAGTGTCTTTTCTAATTGTAAAAACTTCATCTTTTTGTGTTGTTTCCATAATATTACCTCCTTTCACTTTGTCAGTTTCCATCACGAAAGAACATTTTATTCATTAATAAAGGTTTTGATGAGTTCACAAAATACAAAATATTAGTTAGGACTTATCTCTTCTATAGTAAACGCATTTAATTTCCGTATAGGTTTATGCGTTCACTATTACGCAGACGTATACGGTTATTTAGTGCGTCTGCTATATCCTTTCCTTAAATCTATCAAAAAAACAAAAAACTCCCTGCCCATTAAGCCCATCTGAAGTCATCACTTCCATATCTCTCTTAAAATCTCTTACATTTTCTCCAATTATAGACAATTTGGTTGATTGCGTTACCTATTTTCCAAATTGTCTATTAGAGGTTTAGGAACAAAATGTATCTCAATTATGAACAAATTCGAAGAATTTGTAAGTTTGTTGCGACTTGTTCGCAACTTTATCCTAAACCTCTATAAATCTTTATAGGACAGACGTTATTATTAATTTTTCCAGCAATAGAGATATTAGCATATGCAAGCAAAACAAAAGATACAACTGAAATTTCTACTCCATCAAAGGGCAATGCCACCAAAGCCCCACCAAGTCCAAGGATAGAAGCAAGTCCAACTCCACAAGCAAAACAACCAGGAGCAATAAATCCAAAAAATAAACCAATTCCGCCAAATAAAGATAAATTATCCTGTACTTTCTTCAATTGAGTAGTCTTGAAAGTAACTAAAGCAATATATGAACCAAATAATAAAGCAATTATAAAAATAACAAATGCCGAATAAAAACCCAAAGTGCTAGGAAAACCAATAAAATAATTAAAAACTAATTTAATAGCAGTAAATGAACCATAATCATTAGCAATGCTTCTCAACTCTGAAAAATCAGAAACGATGACATTAAGAATATAAAACAAAAGAGCCCCAGACAAAGCAACAAGAATGTAAAATGGTTTAGAAAAAACCTCTTTAAAGCCCTTAATAAAAAACCATCTCATAAGAATCTTATCCTCTTAATTCCAGTTAAAACTAGCAAACAAGCAATCAAAATATAAAAAGATAATACAAAAATATTATGAAAAATAACCAAACCAAGTAAAGTATCTGTAGTTACATAATTAACTCCAGAATCAACCATAATTTCAACAAAATAACTTCCAAATAAAAACAACATAAGTAAAATTCCAGAAAAGAATCTAAATTTATTAACAAATCTCATAAAATAAAAAGCAAACAAGTCTTTTTATTACTTTAGATTTACCAGCCGTATCTATAATAACTCGCACCAAAATAACCATAGCCATATCCACCATATCCACCATATCCATATCTTCTATTAGCTAAATCAAGTCTTTTAGATTCAAGTTGATATTGTTGTTTAGAACTTTGCTGATAAGTCTTGAAAGCATCTCTTAAGGCTTTATCTTGGTCATAATAAGCCCTATTATCAGAATTAACAGAATTATAACCATAATAGTCTTCACTATATCCATTATAATAAGCAGTTCTCCTGCACTTCCTGAAATCAGAAGTCCAGTCATAATAATCACAACCAATAGAAGGATTTGTTCTAGGCATAGAAGACTTATGCATTAAATTAAAACCCCTATTTCCTCCTTCCAAATCCTCTGAATAAGAAACAGTTTCAGAAACATCTGTATAAGTGTAAGACGGATAAGCACCAACATAAGAAACAGAAAGCAATAAAAGTAAAACAGAAAATACAAACATCGTCATTTTTAAGTAGTTCTTCATCAAAATCAGTATTAGCCTTATTATTTAAACTTTGCGTTTTTACTCTCTGTCGCATCTACAGGTCACAGATTCTAAGTCAAATGCGGGTGATGGATAAACATTACCATTTATAAATAATCCAACGTTTCTAAACCATACATGAATCGCGTATTAACAAAATCAAAGTATATGTTGGGATTAGAATGCCCC
>JBBTAL010000139.1:0-1581 GCA_038044225.1 Nanobdellota archaeon | reverse complement strand
TTATGAGCAAATTGTTCCTTTCTTTCAATTTGCGAGTTTGTTGTGCTTTGCACAACTTTATTTAGTGCGTCTGCTATAACTATCCATGACACAATTATTCCGGCAACCAGAACAATAAGCAAAGTCCAAAATACAAACTTTCATTCAGATTTTTTATCAGAAATCTAATTAGGTTCTTCTTCAGATAATTCCCCCCCTACATTTTTATTGCCTTCAAGATCCTCCAATGAACTTTTAAATCACAAAACTCTGATGAGTTTGTTTGTAGTTTTAGGGTTACAGGAAAAATATCCTTATTTTTTCTGAACAGAAAATTATAATCTTCAATAATTTTCTTGTACCTTTGAAAATCTACAGTATCGTAACTCCAACCTAAAGACTTCAAATTGTAAAATTTGAAAGTATTAGAAAATATCAATTTTATAAGATTGGAGATTTTCAACTAGTATTAAATTTCTGGGTTATGTAATCAATCAAAGCACTACCACTAAGACGCATAGTACTCGGTCCATTTCTCATATAAAATTCTTCCTGTCCATTATCCCTAAGAAAAACCCTATTAGTACTAGGTAGGCACTCAATCTTCAAAACACTCTTACCATCAATTTCAAACAACTCATAATTTATAAAATTCATAAATTGAGCACCTATATGTTCTTTAATCATATTATTAAAATGCAATTTCAACTTATCCGAACTAGGGAAAGCATCTTTCTCCAAACCGAGAATATCTCCTTTATCTGAAACTCCAACAACTAACATTCCCCCATCAGTATTCAAATAAGCAACTAACGTCTTCAACACAGAGTATTCAATATTCTTATCTATTGCATTAGTATACAAATTAGTTCTCAATGAAGACTTAAACTCCAATTTAGGACCCTCACCTTTCTGAATTATAGATTTTATCTTATCAGATGAACTCTCAAGATGTTTTTGTGACCTAAATATTTTAGGATTTCCTTTCATCAACCTAACTATAAACCCGCTCATTGGATTTCCTCCGGCTCTTTTCTTATACAAATATCCTCCAGCAGACACGACTAACGCCGTAACTGCGTCAATAATCAAATCATGCGCCATTATTCCAGTGCCGATTCTCTGCAATGCAAAATCAAAGATATTATCTAGAGAAAACTCGACTATCTCCCATAAACTACCCAGAGTAAAAGATAAAGCAAATGAAAGAGTAATAATCATAAAAGGACTCGCATCAAGTAATTCCTGTTCTTCAAAAGCAAGAATAACTGTAAGTCCAATAAATCCAAGAGCTAAACCAGCAACACTCTTAAGAAGAACATCCCACCACCATAAATATGCAAAAAGTCCTCTAATCTCTCCCAAAAAAAGACTTCCATATACTATAAGTAAAACCACGACTTGCATCTCAGCGCCAGTCTGAACATCAAACCGAGCAAGTATCTTAGGAATAAATGTAGCAATAAAAGCAACTATAGTAAATGCCATCGCTAACTCACGACCTCTATAAAATGAGCTAATAAATCCCAACACTAAAATAAGACGAACGGCGTTAGTAACTATAAGTCCCACAGACATCTTAGAAAACATGCGTTTAATCAT
>JBBTAL010000138.1:0-5391 GCA_038044225.1 Nanobdellota archaeon | reverse complement strand
GGATTTTGAATGTGTTCATATTTATCGCGAGTTTTACCTCTTTTTAAGCGTATCTGTAGTTTATATTTCTTTTGAATTGGGATGCTTTGTAGATGGGATACTAATGATTTAGCTTTTAGTGAAATGCCTTCTTCTCGTAGTTGTTCTGTTGATGAAGGACTTATTACTTGTAATCTTCCCTTACAGACCGAAGGACAACATATCAAGATTAAACGAATATTTAAACTTTACTGTAACTGGGAAGTTACGCTTTTTTAATTTAAAACACAACCAAACACACAACAATTTTATCATAAAAGATAAGATATTTAAGGAACCCCATACCAAATAATAAGATGTCTAATGAATATTTAAATTGGATAAAACAGGCAGAAGCAGATCTAAAGACCTCTGAGAATAGTTTAAACAGCAAAGATTTTTATGCGTCTGTATTCTGGAGTCAACAAGCGGTTGAAAAGTATCTCAAATCAAAAATTCTTAAAGAAAAAGATGAACTCATCAAAACCCATGATTTGGTTTTGCTTGGAAAGAGATCAAACGCACCAGAAGATATAATGTTAACTTTAAAAAAATTATCTTTAAATTATGTAGAATCGAGATATGGGATTTTAGTTGATAAAATACCTGCAGAAGTTTTCGGCAAAAAAGAAGCAATAGAGTCACTTAAAAGTGCAAAGGAGATAGAAATATGGATCAAAACACAAAAATTATAAAAAAATTTAAGGAAGATGTTTCAAAAGAGTTTCCCATAAATAAAATCATATTATTTGGAAGTCGTGCAGAAGGAGAACATAAAAGAGATAGCGATTTTGACATAATAATTGTTAGTGATAAATTTCAAAAAACCAGTAGATTAAAAAGAGCAATTAAATTGTATGATTATTGGGATTATGATTTCCCAGTTGATTTTATATGTCTAACTTATAGTGAATTTAATAGACTCAAACAAAAGGCGACAATAATAAGAGAAGCATTAAAGAAAGGCATAGAAATATAATCATTTATTAAATTAAGCTTTCAGCTCCAGTTAGCCCCAAACCTTGATTTGTAGCAAAAAAGCTATTAGGTCCATACCAACCCCAGTTAGCTCCTGTAGGTCCTATTGATTGAATCAAAGTAGTAGTCATACTTCCTCCAATAAATGCAAGACTCAAAGAATCAGTTAGGCTCTTATCCCATCCTTAAATCTTTTTCTGAATAGTTTATAGGCAAATCAAGAAAATCTAAAACATAAGTATCTTTAAACACAGAAATAATTTCTTTTGATAATTGTGTCTTAATTGGAGATATTTTTTTAGAAAGCATAGTCCTCTCAAAAATCCCGCTATCAATTTGCCGTTCTAATTCTCTGGAAGAATATCTTTCTCTGATTGAAAGAAGCATATAATATTCTTTTTCTTCCATACTTTTTGTTTTAGATAATATAAGAAGATGATTAGTCCAACTTAATTGTGTCAGCAGTGCTGACACTTTTGGATTAAAATAATAATTCTCATAAAATTGCCGCATCCTAAATAACCCTCTACTAGTAAATCCTTTTATTTCAGGATTCTTTAAACTAATATAATCAGCTAAATTATTTATAATTCCTTCTCCCCATTCTGTCATTTTTATCTTTTCAGAGATATATTTTCCAACATTCCAATAAAGGTTAATTAATTCTTGATTAACAGAAATTAATGCGCTCTCTTTCGATTTATTTATCAATGAAACAATATATAAGAAATCATCTTTATTTTTTTCACTAATTACTTCTCTCATATTAATGGATAAAGAATCATATATTTATACTTAAGTTTACTCATATTACTAAGATACAAAATATTTATTTTTTTAATTTATCAGCAACAGTAGAAGATTCCTTGACTGAAAAATCAAGTGAGTTAAGTATTCCACATTTGTTTGAACTACAAACCACCCTATAGTTTCCAGGTTTAAAGAAACCAAACAAACGAATGAGTGTCTAAAACATAAGGCATATTTTATTTAAATAAAGAAATTTTAGAATCCTCTATCTCCTCTTCAGTCACTTTTATCCCATTCAAACTGCCTTCCAAATGCAAAGGCTTCTTTCTTTTATTCTGCGATAATTTCAAAAGTAAAAGCTTCAGGCTAAATAACTCCTTCTCCAAAAAATCTACTTTCTTAATTATTTCTACTTCTTCCATAAATCTTCATGTTTTCATCAATTTTTATAGTTTTCTATTCGCTAAACAGACCTCAGTAAATCAAGAATTTCCTTCGTATTGTAAACAATCACTTCCTTCTGCTCTTTAAGTTTTCCATCTTGAGACCAAATAGGACAACTGCCAAAAGCAAGAGATGTTGCAAAAAACGGTGCATCATCAGGATCAATAGATTCAACAATTTGTTTGGCTTTATCTTTATACAATTCTATTTTTTCATTAGGAATTATATTTACATAAACAATCAGTTTAGCAAGCAATTCATCAAAATTAAAAACATCGAGCCCAGATTTATCTAGAAACTCTTCCTTATGATTTTCAATTTCTTTAAAAATAACTTCAGGAAACAAAAACTCATGATATGAATTAGTTATTATCTCTCTAATCAAACCATCTTTAAGAACAGAAGCGATAAAAACATTTGTATCTATAACAAATCTCATCAGAATTTCTTAGCAGCAGAACTCTTTATTTTCTTACTTAGCTCTGCAACGTCCTTCTCAGTAAGCTTACTCTTAGACGCAATCCTATTCATAATTTCCAAATCCGAAACTCGCTGTTCAATAGCACGTCTCGCTACCTCGCTCCAACGCACCTCGCGAAGCAATCTCATCCTACGCATAAGTTCTTCAGGTATTGATAAAGTCATATTTACCATCCTTAAATATGTGTAAACACAGTATTTAAATGTTTAGTAAAATCAGAATTTAGTAACAACTCCAACCCCAATCCATCCAGCACCCGTTAAGCCTGCATATGTTTCTGTAAATGGTGTAGTGTAGGCCCCAAATCCAGTTGGACCAATAGAATGGACAAAACTAGTTGCAAAAATCCCAGCACTCGCAGCAACACTCAAAGAATCAGTTAAACTTTTATCAAGACCCACAAATCTACCAAGTATTTTTTTGATGGGAAAATATATAAGGTCAGAAACAACAAATATTACATGAATGAATTTGATATATGGTTTAAAAAGGCAGAACAAGAATTAGATACTGCAAAATACAACATTAAAGGAGATAAACTGCCTGCTGGATTTTTCTTTTTACAACAATCGGCAGAAAAAGCTCTAAAAGCATTATATATAAAAAAATTCGGAAAATTAATCAAAACGCATGATTTGGTTCTTCTTGCAAAAGACTTGAAAGCACCAAAGAACATAGAAGAATTTTGCATGCTCCTGACTCCAGCATACAACTACACGAGATACCCAGACATAATAGTGGCGGTCAATTTAAAATCGAAAGCAGAATCATTCATAAAATCTACGGAGGAAATTTTGGAATGGATCAAAAAAAATATATAAAAGAAATTGGAGAGTTTGTAAGAAGAGTTAGAAAAGACTTTAATATTTCAGAGGTAGTCTTATTTGGAAGTAGAGCACGTGGAGATGCAAATAAACAAAGCGATATAGATTTAATTATTGTTTCTGAAGATTTTGAAGGATTAGATTTCTTTGAGAGAGTTTCCAAAATGTATAATTATTGGTCGCTGTTAGTAGCGGTTGATTTTATTTGTTATACTCCAAAAGAATTTAATTTATTAAAGAATAGAATATCTTTAGTCAGCGACGCACTATCTTACGGAAAGATAATTTATCAATAATCTGTAATTCCGGCACCAGCAGCAATACTCAAAGAATCTGTTAAACTTTTATTAGATTAAAATAGTATAATTCAAATTATACTAATCAATATTATACAAAATCCCTTAAAACAAACTATTCCTAAATATTAAAAACCCTATTAAAATAACAATTATCTGAAAACCCCAAATCATTAAGACTGCTCTTTTTTCGGTTGAACGAATTCCAAATTTTCTCATAAATGCAATGGCCACATGATTCAAGCTATATATTTTGTCATAGCGATTATCCAAAGTCCCATCAGGCAATGGTTTCCCAAAAGATTGTTTTTTCAATTTCCCTCGTAATTTCAAACAAACTTCAATAATATAAGGGATATAAAAGAAAACAGCAATTTTTTCAAAATTACCTACTATTGCAACAGCAGCAATCAAAACACCTATAGAATAAGTCATCACATCCCCCGGAAAGACTCGGGCAGGAGACCAATTATAATAAATAAATCCTACCAAAGCTAAAACCATACATAAACAAATTACAGCAAGCCAAGAATTTCCAGTCAAATATGCAACCAAACCCATTGCAGACAGTAAAAGTATCCCTTGCCCAGATTCCAATCCATTAAACCCTGCAAGCAAATTAAATGTAGTTGTTGTAGCTACTACGCCAAGAGGAATAAAAAACAAAGGATATAACAAACCAACATCTACAACCCCCAAAAGAGGCAATTCCATTGCGCTTTTTCCAGCATTAATTGCAATAAGAGGTATAGCCCCAAATATAGCAAGCATTATTCTCGAACCAATAGTAAGCCCCCCATGGCGCCACCCAAACAAATCATCAATAAAACCGACAAATCCCATAAATATTGTCATCAACATCAAAGCAAATATTTCCACAAGAAATCCGTTATGAGAATCAAGCACAAATATTCTATAAGCAACATAAGTCAAAGTGCTTACTAAAAAAGCAAGCAAAACAATCATTCCTCCGCTTCCAGCAACGGGCTCATTTTTAATCTTATTCATATCTTCCCAAACAAGCCCAATAGATTTTACCTTTCTAATCCAAAAAGGAATAAGCAGAAATGTAATTAAAAAGCTGACAATTAACGGAATAACTAATAGGTATGAAGCCATATATAGAAGACTAATTCTTTATTTATAAGACTTACTTATTCTTTCTTAGGGGGTTCGCCAACAAATACTTTATATCCTTTATTATATCCTGGCTGATTCATCCAATTCACAGAAGGTCCGCAATCTCCAAGCATACTGCACACATCCCCTTTCTTTTTAGTCCAACTTTCTTTCACTTTTCCGCCTTTGTCCCCTTCCCAACACTCATCACCGGAAGTAACTTTCTCATTATCGAACAATCCTTTCTCAAATTTAACAACACAAGTATCGCTTCCTAAAGAACATATATTTGCAGTTTCAGTATCGCTCCAGAAATTCAAGCCAGGTTTATTTTCGGCAAAACAAGTGCCTTTTTCATCTTCATTTCCACTATCTGACCTATTTTGTGTAGCCTGCAAATACACTTTAGGTTTCCAAACACAGTCCCTAACATCTTCATTTTCACAAGTTTGTTTATTTTCCTGATTAACGCAATCTTGCC
>JBBTAL010000137.1:2916-3614 GCA_038044225.1 Nanobdellota archaeon | reverse complement strand
TAAATTAATTATTGTAGCCAAGTTTCAGGACTTTTTAAACTTAGATACTTCTTCTAAAACGTCTGCATGACCTAACAATGCTGCTCTGCAACAATAACGCTCGAGCCCTAAATCTGTAAGAACTTTTCCAGCCTCCTCGCCAGAGCTAATACGCTTCTTATATTCTTCCCATGTCTGCCCTATTGGCTTCCCGCACCCAAAGCAACGGATTGGAATAATCATATTCTAAAATGAAAGAAGAAGGTTTTTAAACATTCCGTTAGAACAAATATCATGAGTAACCCACTAATAGAACTTGAAGGAGTAACTAGATATTACAAAATGGGAGAACCTGTTGTTAAGGCAATTGATGGAATAAATATTTCTATAGATAAAGGAGATTTTGTTGTAATCATGGGGCCTTCGGGAAGTGGAAAAAGTACGGCAATGAATTTAGTCGGAAGCTTAGATTTGGCGACCCAGGGTAGAATACTTCTTGAAGGGTCAAACATTGAAGAGTTTGGAGAGTCTGAACTTGCTCAACTCAGAGGCAAGAAAATAGGATTCATATTTCAAAGTTTTAATTTGATTCCTAATTTAACTGCAAAAGAAAATGTTATGCTTCCGATGATGTTTCAGAAAGTGGATAAAGCAGATAGAGAAGAGAGAAGTGAAAAACTTTTGAAACTTGTTGAACTTGAAAATAGAATGAACCATTA